>DATCWZ010000371.1:0-10133 GCA_036566065.1 Streptomyces sp.
CCGGACTTCGCCCGCAGCTCCCGCCAGGTCTCGATATCCCCCATGCCCAGATCTCCGGGCCTGACCACACGAATGCGTCGACTGCTCACTGGACCCCCCGGTCTCAACCCCTGAGCCACGCTGCTCGGAACGGTACCGGGCGCGGTCACTCAGCGGTAGACATCACGACATGTTTTGACATCCTCCCCGCCCTGAAGGACGGGGATTCCTGGCTCACGTTGGCTGGGGACCAGCGGTCCGCCAGCTCTTACACGATCAGCACCAGCCGGGTTGAGACCGGCCCGGACCAGCATCACGCGTGCGGAGTTCTTGTCCCGGGGCGAGACCACTCCACACGCGGTGCAGGTGTAGGTACGTTCCGAAAGAGGGAGTGCGTGCTTGGTTCTCGCTCCGCACGACGCGCAGTCCATGGTGGTGTGCGCGGGATGCACGAGACGCACATCGCGTCCGTGCTTTCGGCCCATCTCGATCAGGACCGCCTTCGTGGCGCCGATCGCGGCGTCCGCCGCCTTGCGTGCCATGGTGGTTTTCGCGAGGAACTTCGGGCGGAAGTCCTCCACGGCGATCGCGTCGTGGTCGGTCACAACGCGCTTGGCCCACTTACGGGCGGTCTCCTGCCGCTGCCGGGCGGCCTTCTTGTGCAGCTTCGCCGTCTGCCGCTGGGCCTCACGGTAGCCCTTGGACGCAGCCTGCCCGCATGCGGGCTTACGGCGAGCCATCATCCGCTGATAGTGGGCCAGCTTCCGCGCGGCGTTCTTCCCGTGCTGGGCGTGCGGCAAGTCGTGGGCGTCGGATGTGGTGGTGGCGGTCTCCTTGACGCCCCAGTCCACACCGAGCACGCGGCCCGTCTCCGGGAGCGGCTGGGCCTCGGTCGCGACGACGAACGACGCGTACCAGTGCCCCAGGCTGTCCTGGTACACGCGCACCGACGACGGCGCGGACGGCAGGTCGCGGGACCACACCACCGTCAGGACAATCCCGCCGGCCAGGCGCAGACGGCCGTCCTTCAGCCGGAACCCACGCTGCGTGTAGTTCAGCGTGGGCAGCGCGTCCCGCTTCCGCTTGATGCGGGGCATCCCGGCGCGCTGCCGGACCGGCAGCTTCGCCTTGATGTCCTTCATCGCCTTGGCACGGGACTTGGCGAAGTCGCGGATGGTCTGCTGCTGCGGTACCGAGGCGCCCTCGCGCAGCCAGGCCATCGCGCCCCGGGCCTCGGTCAGCATCTTGTCGAGCTGGGCCGGGCCGCACGTTGTCTTCTCGGCGGCGTCGCGGTTCGCGGCGTGGACCTTGCGGGACATGGCCACGCACTCGTTCCACACCCACCGGCAGCGGGCCCACTCGGCCATCAGGCCCGTGCGGGCGGTCGACGACACGCGAAGCCGGTAAGCGTACCGGGCCTGCCCGGCATCCTCCCGGCGCTTCAGTAGTGTCGTCATGGCATGATTTTAGGCGAGAAGCCGATCTCTCTCCGCTTGCCAACAGAACTGCACGCACGCCTCGTGGAAGCGGCCCATACTGACCGGCGGTTCCTCAACTCTGAGATCGTCCACCTGCTCGAGGAGGCACTCGGCCCAGTGGACGGAGGGGATCAATCGCCCTGACGACGATCGCTCTTCCCTTGCCCTGCTCCGCAGGGTCCGATTCCTCCCCGGCCCGAAGGCCGGGGCATCCTCGGAAGTATCAGGTGACCGATCGGGTGAAATCGGGCTTGCTCAGTGGACGCGTTCACCTCGCTGCCAAACGGCTCCGACCAGCGGAACTCCGGGCCGGTAAGCGAGGTGGACATGGCTCGGGGCGTCCAGGAGCACGAGATCGGCGCGGGCGCCGGGGGCGATGCGGCCGATGTCCGTACGGCGCAGCGCGGCGGCGCCGCCCGCGGTGGCGGACCAGAGCGCCTCGTCGGGGGTCATGCCCATGTCCCGTACCGCGAGGGCGATGCAGAACGGCATGGACGAGGTGAACGAGGAGCCCGGATTGCAGTCTGTGGACAGGGCGACGGTGGCACCGGCGTCGAGGATGCGGCGGGCGTCGGGCCAGTTCGCACGGGTGGAGAACTCGGCGCCGGGGAGCAGTGTGGCGACGGTGTTGCCCTGTCCGAGCGCGTCGAGGTCCGCTTCGGTGAGGTGGGTGCAGTGGTCGGCGGACGCGGCGTCCAGTTCGACGGCCAACTGGACGCCGGGTCCGTAGCTGAGCTGGTTGGCATGGATCCGCGGGTGCAGCCCCTTGGCGATGCCCGCGGTCAGGATCGCGCGGGCCTGGTCACCGTCGAAGGCGCCCTTCTCGCAGAAGACGTCGATCCAGCGGGCGTACGGGGCGCAGGCGTCCAGCATCGGCCCGGTGACCAGGCCGACGTATCCGGCGGGGTCGTCCGCGAAGTCCGGCGGGACGACATGGGCGCCGAGGTAGGTGACCTCATCGGTGTGCCGGGCGGCGATGCGCAGGGCGCGGGCCTCGTCGTCAACGGTGAGGCCGTAGCCGGACTTGGTCTCGATCGTGGTGGTGCCCTGGCGCAGCGCCTCCGCGAGATAGTGGCAGACGTTGGCGGACAGTTCGTCGTCGGAGGCTGCCCGGGTGGCGGCGACGGTGGTCCTGATGCCGCCCGCCGTGTAGGGGCGGCCCGACATCCGGGCGTTGAACTCCTCGGTGCGGTCACCGGCGAACAGCAGGTGGGAATGGGAGTCCACGAAGCCCGGAATCATGGCCCGGCCGCCCGCGTCGACCGCGTTGTCAGTGGCGGGTGCTTTGCTTGATTCACCGGTCCAGACGATGCGGTCGCCGTCGATGACGACGGCCGCGTCGCGGATCAGGCCCAGGGGGGTCCGGCCGGTGAGGGATGCGAGGGAGGGGTCATTGGTGACCAGGCTTGCGATGTTCGTGACGGCGGTCGTCGTCATCTGGGGACAACTTTCATTCGGTTCATGGGATATCAGCCGTGCAGGGCGGCGATGGCAGCGGCGAGTGCTCCGGGCACATCGTCGACCAGTGCGTGGTGACCGTCGCGCACGATGTGCCGGCCTGCCACGACCGTGTGCCGCACATCAGCGGCGGAGGCGGCGAATACGGCTGCTTCCGCGGCGAACCGGGGTGCGGGTCCCGCTGTTCTGACGGAGTCCATGGCGACCGTGGTGAAGTCCGCGAGCGCGCCTGGTTCCAGCGCGCCCGCGTCGGGCCGGCCCAGCGCCGCGTGCCCGTCGGCGGACGCCGTCCGCAGCAGCGCCGCCGCCGTCCAGTGACCGCGTGTGTGGGTGCGCAGCCGCTCGTTGAGTTCCATCGCCCGCGCCTCCTCGAAGAGGTCGATCACGGCGTGGCTGTCGCTGCCCAGCGACAGCGGAGAGCCGGCGCGCTGGAGGGCGGCGGCGGGGCCGATGCCGTCGGCGAGGTCGCGTTCGGTGGTGGGGCACATGCAGGTGCCGGTGGTGGAGGTCCCGAGCAGCTCGATGTCGTCCGCGGTGAGGTGCGTGTTGTGGATGCCGGTGGTGCGCGGGCCCAGGACCCCGTGGTCGGCGAGCAGCCGGGTGGGGGTGCGGCCGTGCGCGGCGAGGCAGGCGTCGTTCTCCGCCATCTGCTCCGAGAGGTGGACGTGCAGTGGGACCTCCCGCTCCTGCGCCCACTGCGCGACGGTGGCGAGCTGCGCGGCCGGGACGGCCCGTACGGAATGAATGGCGGCGCCGATCACGGTGTGGTCATCGCCCTTGAGGAGGGAGGCACGCTCGGCCCAGGCGTCGGCGGTCCCGTCGCAGAAGCGGAGCTGATGCCGGTTGGGCTTCTCACCGAACCCGGCAGCGAGATAAGCGGTGTCCAGCAGGGTGATACGGATGCCCGCCTCGGCAGCCGCCGCGATGAGCGCCTCACCCATCGCATTCGGGTTGTCGTACGGCGTACCGCCCGGCGCGTGGTGCAGATAGTGGAACTCACCGACGGAGGTGATACCGGCCAGGGCCATCTCGGCGTACGTGGCACGTGCCAGGTCGAAGTAGGTGTCGGGGGTGAGCCGGGCGGCAGCCTGGTACATCAGCTCGCGCCACGTCCAGAACGTGCCCGAGCCCACCTGGACGGTGGAGCGCAGGGCCCGGTGGAAGGCGTGCGAATGGGTGTTGGCCAGACCGGGCAGCGTCAGACCGCGCAGAGCCGTGGCGCCGGGTGGCGGTGTGACGACGCCCGTGCGGACACCGGCGATTCGCCCCTGCGCCGCCTCGATGACGACACCCGGCTCGACATGGGTGCCGAGCCACGCCTGGGACATCCAGTACACGGTGGTCCCGGCCCGCGGGCCCGTCGCTTCCGCTGTCATCTGCACGCGAGACCTTCCAGTACATCGGCGAGTGCGATCACCCCGGCCACGCAGTCGTCCTCGGCGGCGTATTCGGCCGGCGAGTGCGAGATCCCGGTGGGGTTCCGTACGAACAGCATGGCGGTCGGCACCGAAGCGGACAAAATACCCGCGTCGTGGCCGGCTCCCGTGCCGAGGACCGGGACGGCGCGCCGCGTGCCATCGGCGGCCCCTCGCTCCTCCAGTACCTTGCGCAGCGCATCGCGCAGGGCGTGCTCGAAGTCCACCACGGGCGTGAAGGACTCCCGTACGACATCGAGGCTGATCCCGGCCCGCTCGGCGTGTTCGCGGGCGGCCCGCTCGATACCCGTGACGACCGCGTCGAGCGTGGCCTGGTCGGCGGCGCGGGAGTCGAGCCAGCCCCGTACGAGAGAGGGGATCGCGTTGACCCCGTTCGGCTCCACAGCGATCTTGCCGAAGGTGGCGAGACCGCCGGCGAGGTCGGCCTCCCGCCGGGCGGCCAGCACGGTCTCCGCGTACGTCAGCATCGGGTCACGCCGGTCGACGAGGCGTGTGGTGCCCGCGTGGTTGGCCTCGCCCCGGAAGTCGAACCGCCAGCGGCCGTGCGGCCAGATCGCGGAGGCGACACCGACCGGGTCGCCGGTCAGGTCCAGGGCGCGGCCCTGCTCCACATGCAGCTCGATGAACGCGCCGATACGGGCGAGCCGTTCGGGGTCGGGGCCGATGGTGTCCGGGTCGTACCCGGCCGCCTCCATGGCCTGCGGCAGCGTCACTCCGTCCCCGTCGCACAGGAGGTGCGCCTTGCCGACGGTCAACTGCCCGGCGGCCAGCCGGGATCCGACGCAGGCGAGCCCGAAGCGGGCGCCTTCCTCGTCGCCGAAGTTGGTGATGGCGAAGGGCCTGGTGAACTCGGCGCCCCGGCGGCGCAGTTCGTCGAACGCGGCAAAGGAGGAGATGACGCCGAGCGGTCCGTCGAAGGCGCCCCCGTCCGGTACGGAGTCAAGGTGCGAACCGGTGACGACGGCGTCCCCGGCCAGGGGGTCGCCGAACCACGCCCACTGGTTCCCGTTGCGGTCGACTTCGTGGGCCAGCCCGCGAGCCTCGGCCTGCTCCCGGAACCAGGCCCGGCACTCCAGGTCGGCCCCGGTCCAGGCAAAGCGCCGGTACCCGCCGCTGCCGGCGTGCCGCCCGATGGGCACGAGGTCGTCCCACATCTGCCGGAACGACCGCCCGCCACCCCCGGAACCGGCACCACCGGCCGCATCGGCGCCCTGCACGGAACCGCCCGCGGGCACCGCCGGGTCGTGGGCGCCGGGCGTGTCCGGGTGGGGCGATGTCACTGCTCGCCCTCCGCCATGGGCACCCGTACGCCCTTGTCGGTGGCGACCGAGTCCGCGATGTCGTACCCGGCGTCGACATGCCGGATGACACCCATCCCGGGGTCATTGGTCAGCACGCGCCGGATCTTCTCGCCCGCCAGCTTCGTCCCGTCGGCGACCGTCACCTGCCCCGCGTGAATGGAGCGCCCCATGCCCACGCCGCCCCCGTGGTGGATCGACACCCAGGAGGCCCCCGACGCCACATTGACCATGGCGTTCAGCAGCGGCCAGTCGGCGATGGCGTCCGAGCCGTCGAGCATGCCTTCGGTCTCGCGGTACGGCGAGGCGACCGAGCCGCAGTCCAGGTGGTCGCGCCCGATGACCACCGGGGCGGCCAGTTCGCCGCTCGCCACCATGTCGTTGAACCGCTCGCCCGCCCGGTCGCGCTCTCCGTAACCCAGCCAGCAGATCCGGGCCGGCAGCCCCTGGAACTTCACGCGCTCACCGGCCAGCTTGATCCAGCGGCGCAGCGACTCGTTCTCCGGGAAGAGGTCGAGAATCGCCTTGTCCGTCTTGTGGATGTCGGACGCCTCGCCGGACAGCGCCGCCCACCGGAACGGCCCCTTGCCCTCACAGAACAGCGGCCTGATGTACGCGGGTACGAAGCCCGGGAAGTCGAATGCCCGTGCGTACCCAGCGAGTTTGGCCTCGCCGCGGATCGAGTTGCCGTAGTCGAAGACCTCCGCCCCGGCATCCATGAAGCCGACCATCGCCTCGACATGCGCGGCCATCGACTCGCGGGCCCGCTGCGTGAAGTCGGCAGGCTTCTCGGCGGCGTACGAGGCCATGTCGGCGAAGTCGACGCCGAGCGGAAGGTAGGAGAGGGGGTCGTGCGCACTGGTCTGGTCGGTGACGATGTCGACCGGGGCGCCCTCGGCGAGCATCCGGGGCAGCAGCTCCGCCGCGTTGCCGAGCAGCCCGATGGACAGCGGACGCCGGGCGTCGCGCGCCTCGACGGCCAACTGCAGTGCGTGCTCCAGGCTGTCGGCCTTCACGTCCAGGTAGCGGTGCTCGATCCGGCGTTCGATGGCGCGCGGGTCGCAGTCGATGCAGATCACGACGCCGTCGTTCATGGTCACGGCGAGCGGCTGGGCGCCGCCCATGCCGCCGAGCCCGGCGGTCAGGGTGATCGTCCCGGCCAGCGTGCCGTTGAACCGCTTCGCGGCGATGGCGGCGAACGTCTCGTACGTGCCCTGGAGGATGCCCTGCGTGCCGATGTAGATCCAGGACCCCGCGGTCATCTGGCCGTACATGGTCAGCCCGAGCGCCTCCAGCCGGCGGAACTCCTCCCAGTTGGCCCAGTCGCCCACCAGGTTGGAATTGGCGATCAGGACACGGGGCGCCCACTCATGGGTCTGCATGACGCCGACCGGTCGGCCGGACTGGACGAGCATCGTCTCGTCCTGCTTGAGGGTGCGCAGCGTACGGACCATCGCATCGAACGAGCGCCAGTCGCGGGCCGCCCTGCCCGTACCGCCGTAGACGACGAGCTTGTCGGGGTGCTCGGCGACCTCGGGGTCCAGGTTGTTCTGCAGCATGCGCAGGGCGGCCTCCTGCTGCCATCCCAGGGCGCTCAGTTCCGTACCGCGCGGTGCCCGTACGGGGCGGGGTCCTGACATGGTGATGGCCTCCTCGCGACTGCGACCGTAACTCTTCTATTCACATCCTGCGGGTCTGAATAGTCCTAGTCAACAGCACGCCCGCGCGGCACACGCAGGACCCGGAACGCCTTTACACGACCACACGCATGTTCCTGCGGAAAATGCCAGAACTCCCACCTGCCGCGAGCACGTTGCGTAGCCTTGACGTTACAGCCGTACGCCACTTCGGGGAGGGGAGTCCGCGTGCCCGGAATCGACGAGTGCCTGCTCGACATCATGAGGCTGCCCGGCGCCCGCGGCGCCGCGGTGGTCGACTGGACCAGCGGCCTCGCCCTCGGCACCATCGGTGACTCGCCCAACGGCGATCACGAGGCCACCGCCGCCGAG
This sequence comes from Streptomyces sp., assembly GCA_036566065.1. Classification (GTDB taxonomy): domain Bacteria; phylum Actinomycetota; class Actinomycetes; order Streptomycetales; family Streptomycetaceae; genus Streptomyces. Next base: position 7,659 of record DATCWZ010000371.1, read on the forward strand.
ACGGCCGAGGTGGCCCGGATGGCAGCCGAGCAGCCGGTCTTCGCGCCCCCGCACACCCACCCGCAAGCACCGCCACCCAAGGGCTTATCCGACGCCCCGGCCACCCCACCGGTCGAAGACGTCATCGTCACCACCCACACCGGGTACCACATCCTCCGTTTCATGGAAACGGCCTTCGACAGCAGCGTCTTCATGCACCTCTGGCTGGACCGCTCCGAAGGCAACCTCGCCCTCGCCCGAATCCGCCTCGGCGAGATCGTGGAACGGCTGGTCCTGGCATGAAAGCCGCCCAGGACAGCCGCCGGACAGCAGTGGACACCAGTCCGCAGACCGCCGTCCCCTCACCCATGCTGCAGCGCCTCGCCGACGAGCGCGCCACCGGCGCCCTTATACGCGACCGGGGCGTCCTCTACCTCGCCGACGGCCAGGTCGTCCACGCCGAAAGCCCGTCCACCCCCGGAATGGACATCCTGCTCACCACCGGCGGAGCCCTGCGCGCCGACGGCTGGTGGGACGCGATCGACCGGGCGGGAGCCGGACAGCACGTCGGCCGCTACCTCGTGGAGAGCGGACGCGTACCCGGCGGCGCGCTCGAACTGTGCCACCTGAGCGCGCTGTACGACGCCGCGTTCTTCGCCCTCGCACCCACCAGGACCCCGGCCAGGTTCCGCTACGGGGTCTCCCACTGGCTGGGCCCCCTCCGCCCCGTACCCGTGGACATAGTCCAGCGCGAAACGCTGCGCCGCCGGGAACTGCTGGACCGGATCTGGCCCGAAGCGCTCACCGACCACGCCCCGCTCGCACCCACCGCGCACCCCGTCGACGCACCGGTCCCGCCCCGCCGACGCCGCGTCCTCGACCTGGTGGACGGGGCACGCACAGCCACGGACATCGCCCAGGAACTGGGCTGCTCGGCGTTCCACACCCTCGTCGACCTGCGCCGGCTCGCGGCGGCCGGACTCGTCGAAGCGGTACGGCAGACCTCGGCCCTGTCCGCGTCCGCCCCCGGCCGGGTCACGCTGCCCGACGTCACCGCAGACCCTGACGTCGCCCTGCTGCACCGGCTCCGAGACGCATTGGAGGCCCTGTGATTCGCGCGCTCAGACAGCGTGCCGGGAGGAGACAACTGATGGTGCCCGAGGCAGACGCACAGCACGTCCTCTCCGAGCTCCAGCGGTTACGGGCCCGGGTGCCCCTCCTCGCCGGGGCTCTGGCGGCCAGCACCGACGGCCTCGTCCTCGCCCAGGACACCCCGGGCGTGGAGGCGGAGGGCGTCGCCGCACTGACCGCCGCCGCGCTGGGCGTCGCGATCCGGATGACGGACGCCACCGCCCGGGGCGGCTTCCGCGAACTCCTGGTCCGCGGCGAGAACGGCTACATCGCCACCTACGCGGCAGGCTCCAGCGCCGTCCTCACCCTGCTCGCCGAGGACCGCATCAACGTCGGCCGGCTCCACCTGGAGGGCCGACGCGCGGGCGCCCGTATCGGCGAAGTCGTCGATACGGCGGCCCGCCGCCCGCTCCACCCCCCACGCCCCACACGGCCCGCAGAACCGGGCACCCTGCCACGCCGCCCGACACCGGGCAGCAACGGCAGCAACACCTGACCAACCTGCCCCAGAAACAGAACAGAACCGGTCATCCTCGGCCGGCCAGGGAAGGAAGTGAGAGCACTCATGTCCAACACCGAAGCATCACTGAAGGACGCCATGACATCGATCGAGGGCGTCCTCGGCGTCGCACTCGTCGACTACACCAGCGGTATGGCCCTCGGCACGCTCGGCGGCTCCAAGGACTTCAACCTCGACGTGGCGGCCGCAGGCAACACCGACGTCGTACGCGCGAAGCTCCGCACCATGGACCACCTGGGCATCAAGGAGGACATCGAGGACATCCTCATCACGCTCGGCAGCCAGTACCACATGATCCGCATGCTCAAGGCACGCGGCGGCAATGGCCTGTTCCTCTACCTGGTCCTGGACAGCGGCCGCGCCAACCTGGCGATGGCCCGCCACCAGCTCAAGAAGATCGAGGCCAACCTGGAGGTCTGAGCGACCTAGCCCCGGCGACGCCGCGCCCCACCGGGAGCGGCGTCGCCCGCCACCGGCCCGGTCGCCCAGTACGCCTCCACCTGCTCACCGGCGGGCCGCCCACGCCGTACGGAATCGGTCCGCACCCAGTACAGCGCGTCGTCCCGCCGCTCCCACTGCCCGATCCGCAGGGCCTTCACCCACAGCCCCGCACCCACCCCGGCCAGTACGAGCCCACCGGCCCCGGGCAGCACCAGCCCCGCGCCGAGCGCCACGAGAAACGCCCCGCCGAGCCACCACTGGTACGTACGCCACAGCCCGAGCACGGTGTCGGCCCGCCCCTGCAACGTATCGGCCAGCCCGGCCCGCGAGGCCCCCCGCGCCAACTCGGCGTACCGCCCCATACGTACCGACGCCACAACCCCCACGGTCACCAGGAACAACGC
>DATCWZ010000220.1:0-3048 GCA_036566065.1 Streptomyces sp.
CTTCTTTCTCTCCGCGATCCAGCTCCAGGTCGTCTCCGGCTACTCGGCGCTGGGCGCGGGCACCGCCCTGCTGCCGACCACCGTGCTCATGCTGCTGTTCTCCGCGTCCGCCGGTGACCTCGGCCGGCGCATCGGGCCGCGCATCCCGCTCACCGTCGGCCCGCTGCTGGCCGCCGGGGGAATGCTGCTGATGCTGCGGGTCGGCGCCGGCACGGCCGCCACGCCCTCCTCGTACGCACGCGATGTCCTGCCGGCCGTCCTGGTGCTCGGCCTTGGCCTGGTGACCCTGGTGGCGCCGCTCACCGCGACGGTGCTGGCCGCTGTCGACTCCTCGCGTGCGGGGCTCGCCAGCGGCGTCAACAACGCTGCGGCGCGCGCCGCCGGGCTGATCGCGGTGGCCGCGCTGCCGCTGCTGGCCGGGATGGGCCCGGAGGCGTACCGCGACGCGGGGCAGTTCGCGTCGGCCTTCAAGCTGGCGATGCCGATGTGCGCGGGGCTGCTGGTGCTGGGGTCGCTGATCGCGTTCAGCACCGTACGCACGCCCGAGGCCGCGGAGCCGGAGGAACGGCCCTCGTGCGCCATGCACTGCGGGGTCGCCTCGCCGCCCCTCGAACCAGCGCGCGAGGCCGCCACGAAGCCGGGCGGCCCGTGACACCGCGTACCCGCCGTGCCGGTGCCGGGCACACTGGGACGCATGTCCCTCCACGAGAACCTGCTCGGGGGCCCCGCCCCGACCCTTCTGCCCGACGACCCTGCACCGCGTGAGCTGCTCGCCGACGGCACGGCCCCGGCCGACGTCGCGGCGCAGCACCCCACGTCCTCACTCGCCTGGGCGCAGCTCGCCGATGAGGCGTACGACGCCGGGCGCGTCGTCGAGTCGTACGCCTACGCCCGCACCGGCTACCACCGCGGCCTTGACGCCCTGCGCAGGGCGGGCTGGAAGGGCCACGGGCCCATCCCCTTCGAGCACGAGCCGAACCGCGGCTTCCTGCGTGCCCTGCACGCCCTGGCCCGCGCGGCGCAGTCCATCGGGGAGCAGGCGGAGTACGAGCGATGCTCGGCGTTCCTGCGCGACTCCTCGCAGACTGCTGTCGACTCCCTGTAACCGCGCTCGCACCCCGTGGGCCACATCACGCCCACGGGGCCCTGCGCGTCCCGTACGCCTCAGGTTTAAGATGCCCGGCAGGGGACCGGAGCTCCACTACCTCAAAGGAAGGGGCGGACCGCTACCCGGAAGCTCGTGTCGAGGAGACAGCGATGTCGACAACAACCCCCGACCCCGAAGCCACCGGCGCGGACTCTCCGCACCTGGACTTCGAGGGAACGACTCCGTACGAGGACTACGTCCAGGCGGATGTGCTCACCCATTTGCAGCATCTGCGCTCGGACGACCCCGGCGAGATGGCCTTCCTGGTCACCACCCAGGTCATGGAGCTGTGGTTCACGGTCATAGTCCACGAGTGGGACACCGTGACCCGCGCCCTGCGCGAGGACAAGATCACGGTCGCCCGCGACGCGCTGAGGCGTTCCATCCGGGAGCTCCAAGCGCTCAACGGCTCCTGGCGGTCGATCTCCGGCCTCACCCCCGCCCAGTTCAACTCCTACCGCGGCTCCCTCGGCGAGGGCTCCGGCTTCCAGTCGGCGATGTACCGCCGCATGGAGTTCCTGCTCGGCGACAAGTCCGCCTCCATGCTGGTGCCGCACAAGGGCACGCCCCGCGTCTACGCCGAGCTGGAGAAGGCGCTGAGCGAGCCCAGCCTGTACGACGAGACGCTCGCCCTGCTCGCCCGGCGCGGCTACGCCATCCCCAAGTCCGTGCTGAGCCGCGACCTCACCCAGAAGTACAAGCCGTGCGCCGAGGTCGAGGCCGTGTGGGCCGAGATCTACTCCAACCCGGACCAGCACGACGAGCTCGTGCGGCTCGGCGAGGCGCTGACGGATGTCGGTGAGCAGGTGTGGCGCTGGCGCAACGACCACCTGGAGGCCACCCGCCGCGCGATGGGCGCCAAGACCGGCACCGGCGGTTCGGCGGGGGTCGCCTGGCTGGAGAAGCGGGCCACCAAGAACGTGTTCCCCGAACTGTGGACGGCGCGCAGCTATGTCTGACCTGCGCGAACAGGCGCTCGCCCTCGATGCGGCCGATGAGCTGGCGGGGTTGCGTGACCTGTTCACCGTCGACGACACCGTCTATCTCGACGGCAACTCGCTGGGCGCACTGCCCCGCCACGTTCCCGCGCGCCTGCAGGACGTCATCACCCGTGAGTGGGGCGAGCTGCGCATCCGCTCCTGGGACGAGAGCGGCTGGTGGACCGCGCCGCAGCGGATCGGCGACCGCATCGCCCCGCTGGTCGGTGCGGCGGCCGGCCAGATCGTGGTGGGCGATTCCACCAGCGTGAACGTCTTCAAGGCGGTCGTCGCCGCGAGCCGGCTGGCCCCGTCCGGGCGCGACGAGATCCTCGTCGACGCCACGACGTTCCCCACGGACGGCTACATCGCGGCGTCGGCGGCCCGGATGACGGGCCACCGCATCGTCCCGGTCGCCCCCTCCGACGTACCGGCAGCGCTCGGCCCCCGTACGGCGGTCGTCCTGCTCAACCATGTCGACTACCGCACGGGCAGGCTCCACGACCTGCCCGGCCTCACCGCGGCTGTTCATGCGGCGGGCGGCGTATCCGTCTGGGACCTGTGCCACAGCGCGGGCGCCCTGCCGGTCGGCCTCGACGAGCACGGCGTGGACCTGGCCGTCGGCTGTACGTACAAGTACCTCAACGGCGGCCCCGGCTCGCCCGCGTATCTGTACGTCGCCGAGCGCCACCAGGCGGCGTTCGACTCGCCGCTGCCGGGGTGGACCTCGCATGCCGACCCGTTCGGCGTGACCCCCGAGTACACCCCCGCGGACGGTGCCGTACGGGGCCGGGTCGGCACCCCGGACATCCTGTCCATGCTGGCGCTCGACGCGTCGCTGGACGTCTGGGACGGTGTCGCGGTGGAGGCGGTCCGGGCCAAGTCCCTGGCGCTGACGGACTTCTTCCTGGAGTGCGTCACCGC
>DATCWZ010000361.1:0-3957 GCA_036566065.1 Streptomyces sp.
GGCGGGGCGAGGTGGAAGCTGCCGGTCTCCGACATCGAGACATGCTGGTGCGCCTCCGCATAACCGGCGGACGCGGCTTCTTCCGGGGGCGTCCTCGGCGCCCGGATCCTCTCTTCCGGCCCGTCGGGGCCGAATCCGGCCGGGAGCGGTCCGATCTGGTCGAACACCTCCACCGGCTCGTCATCGGGGCCCGGCTCGGGCAGCATCTCGGCCGCCGCCGCAAGGGCCTTGCGCGCGCCGGTGGCCGTACGGAAGCGGGCATGCGGATCGGGCTGCAGCAGACCCGCCAGGACCTGCCATAGGGGCTCCGGGATTCCTTGCGGTGCCCCGGGGGTGCCGTGCGAGGCGAAGTGCTCGACGAGTGCCTGGGAGTCGGGCTTCTGACCCTGCAGCAGATAGAGCGCGACGAGCCCGACGGCGAACAGGTCCGCGGGGAAGTCGGGTTCCGCTCCCATCATCTGCTCGGGCGCGAAGTAACCGGGCGTACCGACCACATAGTTGGTCTCCGTCAGCCGCGGCTCGCCCTTGCGCATGGCGATGCCGAAGTCGGAGAGCCGCAGATGCGGCCGGCCGGTGCCGGTGGCCTCCATCAGGATGTTGGCCGGTTTGATATCGCGGTGTACGACGCCTTCGGCGTGCACCGTCGACAGCCCGGACAGCAACTGGTCCAGCAGCAGGCAGACGAAACGCGGGGGCAACGGGCCGTAGTCACCGATGACATGGGCAAGCGAACCGCCGCTGACCAGATCCATGGTGAACAGGACCTTGTCGTCGTCGGCGGCCCAACTGGCGGGAGCGAGCACATGCGGATGCTCGATCCGCAGTGCCTGTTCGCGGACGAAGCGCAGCAGCGTATGCGCGTCGCTCTGCTGAAGGACCTTGGCCGCCACATACCTGCGGCGCCGGTGGTCCCAGGCGCGCCAGACGGCACCCACCCCGCCGCGCCCGATCGGATCGACCAGTTCGTACCGACCGGCGAAGACCTCACCCATGCGCTGCGCCCGCTCCCCAGTTCCTCTTTCGGCCCGTGCCCGCCGCCGGGGCTTGCCGCCCCGGCCGAAGACACCTGTCGGACAGGTCCTAGCTCTGGTGCCCCTCGTAGTGCGCGACCGCCTCCGCGGTACGGCCCGCGCCGTACACCCGGAGGAACTCTGCCAGTTCCGGGTGGGTCGCGGCGAGGGAGTTGGCGGCGTCGATGATGTCGCCTGCCGCGGCGACCGACCGGAGCAGCGACTGGATCTCCCTGACCACTCGCCGGACGGTGGGTGCACCGCCGGTGGACGAGGTCTGGCCGGTATGGGTGAGGACCGAGCCGCCCTGGGACTTCTTGATCTCTTCCATCTTCTCGGTCGCCTCCCCCGCGCTCACGCTGCCGTCCGCCACCTGGCTCGCGAGTTCCTGGAGCGCCTGGACACGCTGCACGACCGCGGGGTTCCCGATCTTGGCCCGCTGGCCGCTCATCAACTGGGAGAGCATGGGGGCGGACAGCCCGAGGGCCGCGGCGAGCCGGGCCTGGTTCAGGCCGAGATCATCGATGAGCCGGCGGAAGAGCGCCCCCAGCGGCTCTCCGTACCAACTGCGCTGGAGTTCTCTGGCTCTTGCCGTTGCCTCTTGCTGAGCTGCGTCCATGGCGTCTCCCCTTCGCTGCGACTTCGCTGCTGCGAACCTCGTCGTGCATCTTACGGAGAGGGGTTGCCGACCGGGAGCCCCAATCCTTTTGCACGTTTCTGGGGGTCACCCGGTACTCTGGTCTGCGACGGTCGCCGAGACACGGTTGTGTCCCGGGCTGTCCGCTTTTCGGGGCCTTAGCTCAGTTGGTAGAGCGCTGCCTTTGCAAGGCAGATGTCAGGAGTTCGAATCTCCTAGGCTCCACAGGTTCCACGCATGAGAGAGGGGCGCCGGACGGACCGTGAGGTCGTCCGGCGCCCCTCTCTCATGGTCGGGGGAAGTCGTCAGGGGCGGTCGTCGGGGTTGGTGCCGTCCGGCCGGTCCGATTCGGTGTCGGACCGCTTGGCCCGGGACTCCGGGTCGAGCATCGTCGAGCCGCTGCCGTCGACCGAGGTCAGCGGCGCGCGGCCGTCGGCGACCTCGGTGGGGGCGGGCGGCTCGACCAGCCAGTCGGGGTTGGCCTGCTTGTCCCACCACTTCCAGGCGGCGAACGCGCCGCCCGTCATGACGCCGAGCACGGCGAGTCCCTTGGCCATCCGGCCCGCCCTGGCCCGGCGCTCGTGCTTTCTGACCAGCTTGCGGATCTCCTTGGCGGTCACCTGTCCGCGCAGCGCCGCGATGGCCGCTGTGCTGCGGGCGGTGGCCTGTGCCGCCATGGGCTGGGCCGCGGCCACCGCGTACTCGACGCGCGGCACGGTGTAGTCGGTCGCGGTCCGTGCGGCCTTCCGGGTGCGGACCGCGGCACGGTGCGCGGCCTCGTCCACCTTGGGGGGCACATGGGTCCGCGCCTGTCCGATGCGTGGAGCGAGGTGTGCGTCGTACTGGACACGGGCCTGCCGGGCTGCCTTCGACATCTTGGGCGCCAGCCGTACGCGGGCCTCGTGGGCGTAGTGCGCGGCTTGGTCCTTGGCCGTGTCGGCGTAAGGCGCCACCACTTCCGCGGCGCGCTGCGCGCTGTCCTTCGCCGAGTAGGTTGCGGCGCGCACGCTGTCGATGCGGGTCACGGGATCCTCCTCCTTGTGGCGGGTTGGTACTCCGCCTGTCCACCCATTTCGAGATCATGCCTGCCGGGGCCCCGAGCGGCATGGCGGGACGGGCATACGGGTCATGCGTGGCATTCTCCGGGCCATACGGTGCGAGGGGAGCACTGCCGATGACGATGCGGGTTCCCCGGCGGTAGCCGGATGCCGGAGGGACACTGCGTGCGAGGATCGGTGGACTCCAGTGAGTGATGACGGAAGGCAGACCGTGGCCGAGCAGCTTTACGCCACCTTGAAGACCACCCAGGGCTCGATCGAGGTCCGGCTCCTGCCGGACTACGCGCCCAGGACGGTCAGGAACTTTGTCGAGCTCGCCAGGGGCGAGCGCGAGTGGACCAATCCGGTGACGGGCGAGAGGTCCACCGACAAGCTGTACGACGGCACCGTCTTCCACCGCGTCATCAGCGGCTTCATGATCCAGGGCGGTGACCCGCTGGGGAACGGCACGGGCGGCCCCGGATACAAGTTCGCCGACGAGTTCCACCCGGATCTCGGCTTCAACAAGCCGTACCTGCTGGCGATGGCCAACGCGGGTCCCGGGACGAACGGCTCGCAGTTCTTTCTCACGGTGTCGACGACGGCATGGCTGACCGGCAAGCACACCATCTTCGGCGAGGTCACCGATGAGGCGAGCAGGAAGATTGTGGACGCCATCGCCGCTACCCCGGCGAACCCGCGCACCAACCGCCCGCTGCGGGATGTCGTCCTCGAGTCGGTCGTCATCGAGACCCGCTGAGACCTGCTGATGCGCGGCCGCTCCAGGAACCAACCGCCCCGCTCGTCCGTTCGTCCGTACTGTTAACCAGCGGACGAGTGAGGGGGCAGGAGACCCATGGACCAGCAGCCGCCGCAGTCGCCAGCAGGCGGGGAGCGGGCCGCGCCGACGGGCGAGCCGCCCACGTGCTACCGGCATCCGGACCGGGAGACGGGGATCCGGTGTGTGCGCTGCGAGCGCCCCATCTGCACCGACTGCATGATCAGCGCCTCGGTCGGCTTTCAGTGCCCGGACTGCGTCCGCGGGGGCTCGGGTACGGGGCACCATCCGGCCGCGAGCCGGCCGCGCACCCTGACGGGCGGCAGTGTCGCGTCGGACCCCCGGCTGATCACCAAGATCCTGCTGGGGATCAATCTCGCGGTCTTCATCGCGGTGTGGGCCACCGGCCGGAACAATTCCGGACTGCTGCTGACCCGGCCCGGCATCACGGGGCCGATCTCGGGGCCGCGTACCCGGGAGCAGCTCGACTCCGCA
>DATCWZ010000613.1:0-3843 GCA_036566065.1 Streptomyces sp.
CGCGGGGCCGGGCGCGGGCCGCGTCCGCGCGCTGAGCTGCGGCGCGGCGATGTCGGGGGAGGCTGGCGAAGTCACGCTGCACAGATTAGGGCTTCACACTGACAACGGTCGAAACGGCGCAGAAGCGACGGGTCATCCGCCCGTGCTGTCGGCGCCCGCCGGTCCGTATCCGCCGCCGCCCGGAGTGCGCAGCACCAGCACGTCGCCCGCGCCGAGTTCGGCGGCGTCGCAGCCCCGCAGACGCGTGAGCGTCCCGTCGCCCCGTTCGATGTGCTGGCTGCCGAGCGCGCCGGGCCCGCCGCCCGCCATGCCGTACGGGGCGACGCGGCGGTGCCCCGACACCAGGGCGATGGTGACGGGTTCCAGGAAGCGGATCCTGCGTTCCACGCCGCAGCCGCCGTGCCACCGGCCCGGGCCGCCGCTGCCCTCCCGTACGGCGAAACTCTCCAGCAGTACCGGGTAGCGCCATTCGAGGATTTCGGGGTCGGTGAGCCGCGAGTTGGTCATATGGGTCTGTACGGCGTCGGTGCCGTCGAAGCCGTCCCCCGCTCCGGACCCGCTGGCGACCGTCTCGTAGTACTGCACCCGGTCGTTGCCGAAAGTGAGATTGTTCATGGTCCCCGAGCCCTCGGCCTGGACGCCGAGCGCCGCGTAGAGGGCTCCCGTGACGGCCTGGGAGGTCTCCACATTGCCCGCGACGGTGGCCGCCGGATGGACCGGGGCCAGCATGGACCCCTCGGGAATCCGTACGTCAAGTGGCTTGAGGCAGCCGCTGTTGAGCGGGATGTCGTCGGCGATGAGCGTCCTGAAGACGTACAGGACGGCGGCCATGACCACGGACTTCGGGGCGTTGAAGTTACCCGGCTGCTGCGCCGAGGTCCCGGTGAAGTCCAGGACGGCGCTGCGGGCGGCCCTGTCGACGGTCAGCGCCACCTCGATCACGGCCCCGTTGTCGGTCTCGTAGCGGTACGAGCCGTCGTCGAGCTCCGCGATGATGCGGCGTACGGACTCCTCGGCGTTGTCCTGGACGTGGCCCATGTACGCCTCGACGACGTCCGCGCCGAACTGGTCTGTCATGCGCCGCAGTTCGGCGATGCCCTTCTCGTTGGCGGCGATCTGGGCGCGCAGGTCGGCGAGATTGGTGTCCGGGTCGCGGGAGGGGTGCTCGGCGGCCGTGAGCAGGTGCCTGGTCTCGTCCTCGCGGAGCCTGCCGTCGCGCACCAGGAGCCAGTTGTCGAAGAGCACGCCCTCTTCGTGGATCGTATGACTGAACGCGGGCATGGAACCGGGGGTGATGCCGCCGATCTCGGCATGATGGCCGCGCGACGCCACCAGGAAGCGCAGCCGGTTCACCTCGCCGGTGTCGCCGCCGTCGCCGTCCCGCTCGTCGAACACCGGTGTAACGACGGTCACGTCGGGCAGATGCGTGCCGCCGTGGTACGGGTCGTTGATGGCGTACACATCGCCCGGCCGCATGGAGTCCGCGTTGCGCCGCAGGACCTCCTTGATGGACTCGCCCATCGAGCCGAGGTGCACGGGGATGTGCGGGGCGTTGGCGATGAGGTTGCCGTCCGCGTCGAACAGCGCGCAGGAGAAGTCGAGCCGCTCCTTGATGTTGACGGAGTGCGCGGTGTTTCCCAGGCGTACGCCCATCTGCTCGGCGATCGACATGAAGAGGTTGTTGAACACCTCCAGCATGACCGGGTCGACCCGGGTGCCGATGGCGATGCGGCCGGGCCGCGGGCGGACCCGGGTCAGCAGCAGATGGCCCGTGGGTGCGAGGGCGGCCTGCCAGCCGGGGTCGACGACGGTGGTGGCATCGTCCTCGGCGACGACGGCCGGGCCGGTCACGGTGTCCGCGGGGCGCAGCTCCTCACGCCGGTACAGGGCGGTGTCCTGCCACCGCCCCTCGGTGAACATCTGTACGGTTCCGTAGGCCCGGGGCGGCCCAATGCGGTCCGCCGCGCCGGGGGCGCGCAGGGTGTGCGGTGCGGCGGCTCCGACGGCCTCGACCGTGACGGCCTCCACGACCAGTGGCTTGTCCATGGTGAATCCGTAGCGTGCGCGGTGCACGGTCGTGAACTCCTCCGTCATCGCGGCGGCGGTGCCGAGAGCGACCGGAAGAGCGGCGTCCGTGCCCTCGTACCGCAGCAGGACCCGCGCGCGGGTGGTGACGGCCTCATCCGGGATCGCTTCGGCGCGGAGCTCGTCACGGGTGCGGCCGGCCAGTTCGTCGCAGAGGCGGCCCACGTCCGCGAGAGCCGCCTCGTCCAGTTCGGCCTCGACGGACTGTTCGCGCATCGCGGTGGCGTCGGCCAGGCCGATGCCGTACGCGGAGAGCACCCCGGCGAGCGGCGGTACGAGGACGGTGTCGATGCCGAGGGCGTCGGCGACGGCGCAGGCGTGCTGTCCGCCCGCCCCGCCGAAGCTGGTGAGGGCGTAGCGGGTGATGTCGTGGCCGCGCTGGACGGAGATCTTCTTGACGGCGTTCGCCATGTTCAGTACGGCGATCTCCAGGTAGCCCGCCGCGACCTCGGCCGCGGAGGGGCGGTTCCCGGTGGCCGCCGCCACGTCCTGGGCCAGTGCCTCGAACCGCTCGCGCACGGTGGCGAGATCGAGGGGCTGGTCGCCCGAGGGGCCGAAGACGGCGGGGAAGTGCGCGGGCTGGACCCTGCCGAGCATCACATTGGCGTCGGTGACGGTGAGCGGCCCGCCGCGCCGGTAGCAGGCGGGGCCGGGTACGGCTCCGGCCGAGTCGGGGCCCACCCGGTAGCGCCTGCCGTCGAAGTGGAGGACGGAGCCTCCTCCGGCGGCGACGGTGTGGATGTTCATCATGGGGGCGCGCATCCGCACCCCGGCCACCTGCGTGCCGAGGTCGCGTTCGAACTCTCCGGCGTAATGGGACACATCGGTGGACGTGCCGCCCATGTCGAAGCCGATGACCCGGTCGTAACCGGCCTGCTGGGAGGTGCGCACCATACCGACGACACCGCCCGCGGGACCGGACAGCACGGCGTCCTTGCCCCGGAAGTGCGCGGCTTCGCGCAGCCCGCCGCTGGACTGCATGAACATGAGGCGGATTCCGGCGAGTTCGGCGGCGACCTCATCGACGTACCGGCGCAGGATCGGCGAGAGGTAGGCGTCGACGACGGTGGTGTCGCCGCGCGGTACGAGTTTGATCAGCGGGCTGACCTCGTGGGAGCAGCTCACCTGGGTGAAGCCCGCCTCACGGGCCGCCGCCGCGACGGCCGTCTCGTGGTCCGGGTGCCGGTAGCCGTGCATGAGGACGACAGCGGCGCTGCGGATGCCGTCGGCCGCGGCCTCCCTCAACCGCCCGGCCACCGCGGCGCGGTCGAGGGGGCGCACGACCCGCCCGTGGGCGTCGGTCCGTTCCGGGACCTCGATCACCCGGTCGTACACGGCCTCGGGGAGCAGGATGTGACGGTCGAAGAGCCGCGGCCTGTTCTGATACGCGATCCTCAGCGCATCCCGGAAGCCCTCGGTGATGACGAGGACGGTCGGCTCGCCGCGCCGCTCCAGGAGCGCGTTGGTCGCGACGGTGGTGCCCATCTTCACCCCGGCGACCCGGCCGGCGGGCACCGGTTCGCCGGGGCGCAGGCCGAGGAGCATGCGGATTCCGGCGACGGCAGCGTCCCGGTAGCGGTCCGGGTCGTGCGAGAGCAGCTTCCGGGTGATCAGGCGGCCCTCGGGGTCGCGGCCCACCACGTCGGTGAAGGTGCCGCCGCGGTCGATCCAGAACTCCCAGCGTCCGGTCATCCGTCCATTCTGGCCCAGGGCGCCGGTTCAGGCCGCCGGTGCGTCGGGGCCGATCCGGCTGCGTAC
>DATCWZ010000126.1:0-3233 GCA_036566065.1 Streptomyces sp.
GGTTCCCGCGGCGCCACGGCGCTCATCGACGGCGTCATGTACGCACAGCCCCCGGTTCCCGTCACGGTCGTCGACCCGGTGGGCGCGGGCGACGCGTTCGTCGCCGGCTATCTCGCCGAACACCTCGCCGGCGCCGGTCCCGCCCTGCGGATGCGGACGGCTGCCGCGAACGGCGCCTACGCCGTGACGGTGCCCGGCGACTGCGAACTCCTGCCCACCCGGGCGGAACTGCGCTGCCAGGCGTCCACCGAGGACGTGATGCGGTGAGCGGTCGCATCACGGCCCCAGCCCCCGCAGTACCCGCAGCCGCAACCCGCCGGGCGTACCGGAGAACAGACAGGAGAGCACCATGAGCTACGACTACATCATCGTGGGGGCAGGGACATCGGGCTGCGTGCTGGCCGGCCGGCTCACCGAGGACCCCTCGGTCCGGGTCCTGTTGCTGGAGGCGGGCAGCCACGACTACCTGCATCCGATGATCCATGTGCCCGGCGGGGTGGGCATGCTGTTCGGACGCCGCGTCAACTGGCGCTTCCACACCGTGCCGCAGGAACATCTGGACAGCCGCTCCGTCTGGTATCCCCAGGGCAGGACGCTCGGCGGCTCCAGCGCGATCAACGCCATGATCTACATCCGCGGCCAGCGCGAGGACTACGACCACTGGGCCTCGCTCGGCAACGCCGGCTGGTCCTACGACGACCTGCTCCCGTACTTCAAGAAGTCCGAGGACAACAGCCGCATCGTCGACGACTACCACGGCAGGGGCGGGCCACAGCCGGTCTCCGACCAGACATCACCGCACATTCTCAGCACCTCCTTCGTCCGCTCCGCCATTTCCTGGGGGCTGCCGTACAACCCCGATTTCAACGGCGCCTCGATGCACGGCGCGGGTCTCTACCAGGTCATCGCCCGCGGCGGGCTGCGCCGCTCGCAGGCGGCCGCCTTCCTGCATCCCGCGCTCGGACGCCCCAACCTGAAACTGCGGACCGGAGCGCGCGTGCTGCGGGTCGTCGTGGAGCACGGCAGGGCGGTCGGTGTCGAGGTCGGGCATGGCAGGTCCACCCGCGTCCTGCGCGCCGACCGCGAGGTCATCGTCTCCGCCGGTGCGATCAACACCCCGAGGCTGCTGATGCTGTCCGGCATCGGACCCGCCGACGAGCTGTCCGCGCTCGGAATCCGCCCCGTGCACCAACTGAACGGCGTGGGACGGCATCTGATGGACCACCTCAACACCAATGTCCATTCCACGCTCAAGGACCCGATCAGTTACGACGGTCTCGACCGGTTCCCCCAGTTGCTGCGGCCCGGCATGCAGTGGCTGCTCTACCGCAGCGGCCCCGCGGCGTCCGTCATCGTCGAAGGGGGCGGCTTCTTCACCAGCCCCGGCGAGACGCGCCCGGACCTGCAGATCCATGTCGCCCCCGCGCTGGTCGTACGCGGCGGCCAGACCCGGCTCTCCGGGCACGGCTTCACCGTCAACTCGACCTTCCTGCGGCCCGAGAGCACCGGGTCCGTCAGGCTGGCCTCCGCCGATCCCACGGCCGAACCGCTGATCGACCCGCGGTATCTCAGTGCCGAGCGCGACCGCCGGATGGCGCTGGTCCAGGTCAGAACGATCCGGGAGGTCCTGGCCCAGCCGGAGATGGCCCGGTTCATCAAGCAGGAGCGCCTCCCCGGACCCGACGCCCGTACGGACGACGAGATCATGGCCTATGTACGGCAGTACGCGTCGTGCGACTACCACCCCGTCGGCACCTGCAAGATGGGCACCGACAAGGACGCGGTCGTCGACCCGCACCTGCGCGTGCACGGCCTGGAGCGGCTGCGGGTCATCGACGCCTCGATCATGCCCCGGCTGGTCAGCGGCAACACCATGGCACCCACCATGATGATCGCCGAGAAGGGGGCCGACCTGGTCAAATCGGCCGCCCGCTGACCCGGACCTGTGGATAACTTTATCCACAGGGGTCGCGGAAATCGGCTGTTCACGAGACGGTCATGCCATGAACAAGCACCACGAATCCACCGGCGGCCCCGGCCAGCAGGAGATCACCCTGCGCGGTCCCGCAGAACTGGCCGACGCCCTCCCGTATCTGATGGGCTTCCACCCGAGCGACAGCGTCGTCATGGTCGCCCTGCACGGCGGCCGCGGCCGCTTCGGCGGGCGGCTCAGGCTCGGCATTCCGCGGTCCCCGGACGAATGGGCACCGGTTGCCGACCAGCTCGCCCAGTGCCTCATCTCCGGAAGCGAGCGGCGCGACTCCCGGCCCGACGCGATCATCGTCTTCCTCTGCCAGGACCCTGCCCGGGGCGAGACCGGCAACCGGACCATGGAGCGGCTGAGGCCCCTGGCTCAGCGGCTGCGTACCGCATGCGGCGCGCTCGACGTACCCGTGCTGGAAGCGCTCTGCATCTCGGGCGGGCGCTACTGGTCCTACTGCTGCCCCGACGACCGGTGCTGCCCGGCCGAAGGGAACCCCCTTGCGGACCCGGGCACCACGGTGATGGCCGCGGCGGCCGCATACGCCGGGATCCAGGTGCGGGGATCGCTGCGGGACATGGAGGCACGCCTTCTCCCGCTGGAGGCGTCGGCCGTGCCGGAACAGCAGCCGGCGCTGGACTCGGCGGGAGCCGTCCTGGTGTCCAGGATCCTCGACACCGAGGGGCGGGCCGAAGTGGCGAAGGAGACCCTGGATCTCGCCCGCACACTCATGGAACGCCTCGGCGCCTCGGCGGCCGTCACGCCCTCCGCGGCCGACACCGCCGACGACGGCCTGATCGGTGCCGACGAGGCGGCTGCCGTGATCCTCGGGCTGCAGGACCGGGAGACGAGGGACAAGGCCGCCGAGTGGATGGAGGGCACCGAGGCGCACCGCGCACTGCGGCTGTGGCGGGCACTGGCCCGACGATGCGTCGGGTCCTACATCGAACACGCCGCGGCGCCGCTCGCCCTGGCCGGCTGGGTGTCCTGGTCCACCGGTGACGAGCCGGGAGCGAGAGTCGCGCTTGGGCTGGCGCTGCGGGCCGATCCCCAGTACACCTTCGCCCAACTGCTGCATCAGGCATGCAATGAGGGCCTGGACCCCGAGACCCTGCGCCGCTGTCTGCGCGGTGACGGGGACCACGCCCCGGGACGGCAGGGTGCGTACGCGGGCCGTGGCAGCGGGAGTTGTACGGGACGGCCGCACCGGTCCCAGCCGGCTCGGCGGCCGGCCGTGAAGCGGAGGAGGGCG
>DATCWZ010000686.1:0-2995 GCA_036566065.1 Streptomyces sp.
TTGAAAGTAACTTTCAGATGTGACCCATGACGTGAAGGAAAGTTTCAAAGCCACTTCGCCGCCCGCGCCCGCCGCGCTCGCGGCCAAGGTGCGGACGCTCGCACCCTCCATGACCCGCTCCATGCAGTTGGTCGCCGAAGCCGTGGCCGGTGACCCCGCCGGATGCGCGGCCCTCACCGTGACCGGTCTCGCGGAGCTGACGGGCACGAGCGAGGCCACGGTGGTCCGAACCGCCCGCCTCCTCGGCTACCCCGGCTACAGGGATCTGCGGCTCGCGCTCGCCGGCCTCGCCGCCCACCAGCAGTCCGGGCGGGCACCCGCTGTCACGGCGGACATCGCGGTCGACGACCCGATCGCCGACGTGGTCACCAAGCTGGCGTACGACGAACAGCAGACCCTCGCCGACACCGCCGCCGGTCTCGACACGGTCCAGCTCGGCGCCGCGGTCACCGCCGCGGCCACAGCCCGCCGTATCGATATCTACGGGGTCGGCGCGTCCTCCCTCGTCGGCCAGGACCTGGCGCAGAAGCTGCTCCGCATCGGGCTCATAGCCCACGCGCATACGGACCCGCACCTCGCCGTGACCAACGCCGTGCAGCTCCGTGCCGGCGATGTGGCCATCGCGATCACGCATTCCGGTTCGACCAGTGACGTCATAGAGCCGCTGCGCGTCGCCTTCGACCGGGGCGCGACGACCATCGCGATCACGGGCCGTCCCGGCGGGCTGGTCTCGCAGTACGCGGACCATGTGCTGACGACGTCCACCGCCCGGGAGAGCGAGCTGCGGCCCGCCGCCATGTCGAGCCGTACGAGCCAGCTCCTCGTCGTGGACTGCCTGTTCATAGGCGTGGCGCAGCGCACGTACGAAACGGCGGCCCCGGCGCTGTCCGCGTCGTACGAGGCACTCGCCCACCGCCACCACGCGCGTGGCCGCTGAACCGGCGCTACCCGCCACAGCAGCCCTGCCCGCGCAGCCGTACGAGACCGAGAAAGCAGAGCCGCTCTCCATGACCTCCACCACCGACGCCAACGCCGACGCCCGGACCGGGGCCACCGCCGACGCGGGCAGCACGCCCGGCGGCTACGGGGAGCTGCGCGCCCAGCTCGCCACGCTCACGACCGAGGCGTTCCGCCCCGAGTTCGCCGAGATCGACCGGCTCTCCACCCGGGACATCGCACGCATTATGAACGGCGAGGACAGCACCGTCCCCGCCGCCGTCGCCGAGAAGCTCCCGCAGATCGCCGCCGCGATCGACGCCACCGCCGAGCGTATGGCGCGCGGCGGCCGGCTGATCTACGCGGGCGCCGGGACCGCGGGCCGCATGGGCGTGCTGGACGCCAGCGAGTGCCCGCCGACGTTCAACACCGACCCGTCCGAGGTCATCGGGCTCATCGCGGGCGGCCCGTCCGCCATGATCAAGGCCGTCGAGGGCGCCGAGGACAGCAAGGAGTTGGCGGGCAGCGACCTGGACGAGCTGGGTCTGACCACCGACGACACGGTGGTCGGCATCTCCGCCTCCGGCCGTACGCCGTACGCGATCGGAGCCGTCGAACACGCCCGCGGCCGCGGCGCGCTCACCATCGGCCTCTCCTGCAACGCCGGTTCGGCGCTCGCCGCCGCCGCCGAGCACGGCCTGGAGGTCGTCGTGGGCCCCGAACTGCTCACCGGCTCCACCCGCCTGAAGGCCGGTACGGCACAAAAGCTCGTCCTCAACATGATCTCGACGATCACGATGATCCGGCTCGGCAAGACGTACGGAAACCTCATGGTCGATGTGCGCGCTTCCAACGAGAAGCTCCGCGCCCGCTCCCGCCGCATCGTGGCCCTGGCCACCGGCGCGTCCGACAGCGAGATCGAGGACGCGCTCACCGCCACCGGGGGCGAGGTGAAGAACGCGATCCTCACCATCCTCGGCCAGGTAGACGGCCCCACCGCGGCCAGGCTCCTGACCGAGTCCAACGGCCACCTGCGCGCCGCCCTCGCGGCCGTACGCACCGGCTGACCCGCCGGGCACCACCCCGACCCCCCACACAGCAAGGCGCCGAACGCACCATGACACCAGAGGACAAGAACCGCGCCACCGCCGCCGCGATCCTTCCGCTCGTCGGTGGCGCCGCGAACATCAGCACCATCGCTCACTGCATGACCCGGCTCCGGCTGGGCCTGCACGACCGTTCCCTCGCCGACGACGACGCCCTCAAGGCGCTGCCCGCCGTGCTGGGCGTGGTCGACGACGACACGTACCAGATCGTGCTGGGTCCAGGCACGGTCGCCCGGGTCACCCCGGAGTTACAGCAACTGGTCGAACAGCACCGCACATCGGCCGCCCCCACCGCCCACACCTCCGACTCCGAGTCCCTGGCGTCGCGGGGCGCGGCGATCAGGGCGCGGCAAAGGGCGAAAAACGCGACGCCGTTCAAGCTGTTCCTGCGCAAGGTCGCGAACATCTTCGTCCCGCTGATCCCCGCCCTGATCGGCTGCGGCATCATCGCCGGTCTGAACGGGCTGCTGGTGAACCTCGGCTGGCTGCCCGCCGTCACCCCCGCCCTGGCCGCGACGGCGGCCGGATTCATGGCGCTGATCGCGGTGTTCGTCGGCTACAACACGGCGAAGGAGTTCGGCGGCACACCGGTCCTGGGCGGCGCGGTCGCCGCGATCATCGTCTTCCCGGGCGTCGCGAACATCGACGCCTTCGGCCGGACCCTCTCCCCCGGCCAGGGCGGCGTACTCGGCGCTCTGGGCGCGGCGGTCCTCGCGGTGTACGTGGAGAAGTGGTGCCGACGCTGGGTGCCCGACACCCTGGACGTCCTGATCACCCCCACCCTGACGGTCCTGATCTCCGGCCTGGTCACGCTCTTCGGCCTGATGTATGTCGCGGGCGAGGTGTCCACCGCCATCGGTACGTTCGCGAACTGGCTGCTCGCCACGGGCGGCGCGGGCGCGGGCTTCCTGCTGGGCGGCCTGTTCCTGCCGCTGGTGATGCTGGGCCTGCAC
>DATCWZ010000714.1:0-10623 GCA_036566065.1 Streptomyces sp.
GGCCCGCCACGCGATGTCCACCGCGGTCACCCGGCAGCCGAGCTGGGCGGCCCGGAGCGCGAGGGCGCCGCTGCCGGTGCCGAGGTCCAGCACCTCGGTGCCCGGGGCGAGCGTTTCGCGGTCCAGCGCGGCCAGCAGCAGCCGGGTGTCGTGCTGCGGCGCGTACACGCCCGGCACGGTCAGCGTGAAGGGACGGGAGAACCCCGTGATCAATGCGGGCATACGGACACTCCTGTCGGAAGGGGCCACGTACGGTCAGAGCTGCCAGTCGGCCAGCAGACGGCGGGTGAGCCGGTCCTCCAGATGAGCGGTCGCGATGATGCCGAACGCGATGTCCGGCTCCAGTTCCGGCTCGTCCTCCAGCAGCCCGCTGATGACCTCGCGCCGGACCACCTGTTCGTGCACGGCGTCCGCCTCGATGTGCTCGGTGTAGAAGAATTCCGCGGCCGGACCGGCACCGGTCCGTCGCATGGCGCGCGCCAGCCGCCGCGAGGCGGGCGACGAGGTGATCTCGACGGCCGCGAAATGGCCCACGAGCGCGCCGCGCAGCCGGCGGTGCAGCCCGAACAGGGACATCAGATTGACCACGGCCAGCATCTCGGCGCATCCCTCGTCGAGGTAGTGGCCGTAGTCGGTGCGGAGCCCCAGGCCGCCCATGAGATCCGCGAAGAGCCGCGCGTGCACGCGGTCCGCCCGACCCGCGCCGAACTCGTCGTACTCCACCGCGGCCATACCCGCCTTGG
The DNA here is from genome assembly GCA_036566065.1 of Streptomyces sp. Lineage (GTDB taxonomy): Bacteria > Actinomycetota > Actinomycetes > Streptomycetales > Streptomycetaceae > Streptomyces. The sequence goes on from DATCWZ010000714.1 coordinate 744, forward strand.
CGCGGCCGCTGAGCCGGGGCAGCACCCACGCGTGCGGGTCGGCCTCCTTCAGGTGGTACAGCGACCGCTGGGCAGCGTACGCGCGGACATGCCGCAGCTCTCCGCGCTCCTGGAGGACGTGCGAGAGGCCCGACCCGTGGACCGGCTCCACCAGCAGGCCGGCGAGCACATCGTCCAGACGGCCGGCCGTGTCCCCGGTGTCGGCACGCAGCGCGGCGAGGAAGCGGTCCTCCATGCCGGCCCGTACGGCGAGGAGCGCGGGGTCCCACTCCAGTGCCGGGTCGGCCTCCGCGAAACCGCGGTAATGCAGCTCGTAGCAGGCGTACAGCGCCAACTGGAGGTCGTCGCCGTAGGGATCGGCCCGCCGGGCGGCCTCCGGCCCCGGCAGCGCGCCGTCGCCCCGGAGATAGCCGGTGACCGCCGCCGAGAGCGTCCCCCGGGCCTTGGGGAGCGCCGGTGCACGGAGCCGCGGCCGGGGTTCCCTTCGCGTATCAGCCATGAGGGTCCTCCTGCCCGGTCCGACCCTTTTGGACCGACTGTACGTCGACGGCGTCCGCCCGGCCCGCCGGGCGGTACGGCGCTCCGCAGAGCGCCCCCGGGGTCCCGTGGCTATGATCGACTAGGGGCTGTCCGCTGAGGAACTCGTCCACGGAGGCTCCATGACGACCCACGTCGAACTACGTGATGCGGCCCCGCGCCTCGCCATCGGCGCGTTCATCCTGAACTCGGGCCTGGGCAAGCTGCGGGCGGACGAGGCCACCGCTCAGGGACTGCACGGCCTGGCCTGCACCGCGTACCCGTTCCTGAAGAAGATCGACGCCGAGCGCTTCACCCGGCTGCTCGGCTGCGCCGAGGTCACCGTCGGCTCGGCGCTGCTCACGCCCTTCGTGCCCACCCGACTGGCCGGACTCGTACTGACGGGATTCTCCGGAGGGCTGCTGGGCCTGTACCTGCGGGTGCCCGGAATGAGAGAGCCGGGCAGCCTGCGGCCCACCCAGGACGGGGTTCCGCTGGCCAAGGACACCTGGATGCTGAGTGTCGGGCTGGGCTTTCTCGCCTCGGGCGCCCGGCGGCGGGGGAGCGCGAGGCGCCGCCGACGCCGGGCCCTGTCGGTGCTCTGCCGCTGAGTTTCCTGCTCCGGGGCCCGGCACCGGACGGGAAGGGCGTCCTCCCCGCCCGGTGCCGGACCCGTCACGCTTCCGGGGCCGGTCAGGCGCCCGACGCGTCCAGCATGGCGTCGCGCTCGACGACCTTGATCCGCTCGCGGCCCTGCTCCGCCCCGAGCGCGTGCTCGTGGGCGTTCAGCAGCGCCCAGCCGTCACGGGTGGTGTAGCGGACACCGTGCGTGTGGAGGAAGTCGACGACGGCATCCGGCTCGGGCTGCTCCGGCGCCGGCAGACGTCCCGACGCGTGGTCGTCGAGGAGGCAGGCGACCGTCTCGCTCGCGTCGCCCTTCGTGCTGCCGATCAGTCCGATCGGCCCGCGCTTGATCCACCCCGTGACGTACACCGACGTCATCGTCTCCTCACCGTCGATGACGCGGCCCGCCACATGCGGGACGGTGCCGGAGATGACGTTGAACGGCAGCTTGGGCAGCTCCTGCGAGTAGTAGCCGACCGCGCGGTAGACGCTCCGCACGTCCCAGTCGGTGAAGCGGCCGGTGCCCTTGACATTGCCGGTGCCGTCCAGCTCGGTCCGCTCCGTACGCAGACCCGCGACCCGGCCGTCCTCGCCGATGACCTCCACCGGTGACTCGAAGAAGTGCAGGAACAGCTTGTGCGGGCGGTTCCCCACATCACGGATCGCCCAGTTCTCCAGCGTGGAGGCGACCATGTTGGCCTGCTTGTTCTCCCGGCGCGTCGTGATCGACGCCGCGTCGTAGTCGATGTCCTCGGGGTTGACGATGACCTCGATGTTCGGCGAGTGGTCCAGCTCCCGCAGCTCCAGCGGGCTGAACTTGGCCTGCGCGGGACCGCGCCGCCCGAAGACGTGCACCTCCAGCGCCTTGTTGGCCTTGAGCCCCTCGTACACATTGGCGGGAATGTCGGTGGGCAGCAGCTCGTCCGCCGTCTTGGCGAGAATGCGGGCCACGTCCAGGGCCACATTGCCCACGCCCAGCACCGCCACCTTCTCCGCGTCCAGCGGCCAGGTGCGCGGAACGTCGGGGTGGCCGTCGTACCAGGAGACGAAGTCGGCCGCCCCGTGGGAACCGTCGAGCTCGATGCCCGGGATGTCGAGCGTACGGTCGGCATCGGCGCCGGTCGAGAAGATCACCGCGTCGTAGAAGGTCCGCAGATCGTCCAGGCCGATGTCATTGGGGTAATCGACGTTGCCGAACAGCCGCAACTGCGGCTTGTCCAGGACCAGTTGCAGCGCGTTGACGATGCCCTTGATCCGCGGGTGGTCGGGCGCCACGCCGTAGCGGATCAGGCCGAACGGGGCGGGCATGCGCTCGAACAGGTCGATCGATACACCCGGGTCCTTTGCGGCTTCGGATTTGAGCAGCGAGTCCGCTGCGTAGATACCGGCGGGACCGGCTCCGACTATGGCGACGCGGACTGGGCGTGTCATGGGGTGTTGTTCCTTAAGGCGGGCGAACGCGGGCAGATATTTTGCAGCGGAAGTAAGGGTTGACTTACAGCACGCCCTCCACACCGTATGCCCTGTACCTGCGCGAACCCGGAGCGGGGCGACCGATCTCACATAATTTGGCCTTGTCAGGTGCGCGCCCGGAAGTCTCGCGGGGGCGAGATCACGCCACTCCGGACAGTGCCCCTGCCGTCACCGGCGGCAAGGGGGGCAGAGGATACGGACACGACGCGGAACCACGAGAAGAGGACGGGTGCCATGCCTATCGAGGGCGAGTACGAGCCGAGCCCGACGGACTGGGTGCGCAGGCAGGTCGAGCTGATCGAGAGCTCGGACGGCACGGAGGGGATGACGATGCGGGGGATGTCCGTCATCCTCCTCACGACCCGGGGTGCCAAAAGCGGGAAGGTGCGCAAGACACCGCTCATGAGGGTTGAGCACGACGGTGAGTACGCCGTCGTCGCCTCGCTGGGAGGTGCCCCGCGGCACCCCGTCTGGTATCACAACGTGGTGGCCGACCCGCACGTCGAACTGCGGGACGGGACCGTGAAGCGGGACATGACCGCCCGTGAGGTCACCGGCGAGGAGAAGGCCCTGTGGTGGGGCCGCGCGATCGAGGCGTTTCCCGACTACGCCGACTACCAGCAGAAGACGGACCGGGAGATCCCTGTCTTCGTCCTGACGCCGGACCCGGCGGCGTAGGGGCGCGGGCGGCCCGAACAGTCGTGTGTACGAGGCCGAGGGCATGGCCGACTCCCTGCGCCAGGTGCTGGCCGGCGCCCGATCCGGTTACCGCGCTGGACGAGTTCGCGGCCCTCCTCGGCCGGATCCGGCCACGGGTCCGCGTGGTCGCCACCGCGATCCAGCGCCGGCCCGGACTGCGCCGCGCGCTGGAAGGTTGCCCGCAGCGCCTCGTGGAATTCGTGTCACAGCCGCTCGCGCACTACCGGGGCGACCGCCCCGCGGCTGGCGCACCCGGGTCGTGGACTGCCGGGTCGGACCGGTGTGCTGAACTGATCGTGAATCACCCGGATCAGGAGCACTCTGTGAGCAGTTATCGCCAGCCCGGCCTCGTTCTCACCGACCATTGGTTCACGGTCCCGCTGGATCACTCCGATCCGGGTGGCGAGACGATCGAGATCTACGGCCGGGAGGCCGTCGCGAGCGGCAGGGCCGGTGACGACCTGCCGTGGTTCGTCTATCTGGAGGGCGGCCCCGGCTTCGGCGCCCGCCGCTTCGTCGGTACGGAATTCTGGCTCGGGCGGGCGGTCAGGGAGTACCGCGTACTGCTCCTGGACCAGCGCGGCACCGGGCTCTCCACCCCGGCCGGCCGGCAGACCCTGCCGCTGCGCGGCGGTCCGCGCGAACAGGCCGACTACCTCGCCCACTTCCGGTCCGACAGCATCGTCCGCGACTGCGAGCTGATACGCCCGCAGCTCACCGGCGGGTCCCCGTGGACGGTGCTGGGGCAGTCGTTCGGCGGTTTCTGCGCCGTGACGTATCTGTCGGCCGCGCCGGAGGGGCTCAGGGAGGTCCTGATCACCGGCGGGCTGCCCTCCCTGGACGCCCACGCAGATGACGTCTACCGGGCCGCGTACCCGAGGATCGAGCGGAAGGTGGCCGCCCACTACGCCCGCTACCCGCAGGACGTGGAGCGCGCCCGCGAGATCGCCGCCCATCTGGCCGGGCACCGTACGGAGGTCGCGGGCCACCGGCTGACACCCGAGGTGTTCCAGTCCCTCGGCATCATGCTGGGCACCGGTAATGGCAGCCACCAGTTGCACTACCTGCTGGAGAACGCGTTCGTCCAGACCCCGCACGGCACCGAGCTCTCCGACACCTTCCAGGAGGCCGTCAGGGCCGCCGTATCGTTCGCGGGCCATCCGCTGTACGCCCTGATGCACGAGGCGATCTACGGTCAGGGCGCGCGGCCCACCGGCTGGTCCGCGGAGCGGGTCCGCGCCGAGTTCCCCCAGTTCGACGCGGCCGCGGCGCTCGCGGGCGACGGCCCGCTGCTGTTCACCGGCGAGAGTATCCACCCCTGGCACTTCGACACGGATCCGGCGCTGCGCCCGCTGCGCGAGACCGCCGAACTGCTCGCCGCCCGCACCGACTGGCCCGCGCTGTACGACTCCGTCCGCCTCGCCGCCAATGAGGTGCCGGTCGCCGCTGCCGTCTACCACGACGACATGTACGTGGACACCGGGCACGCGCTGCGCACCGCCTCGTCGATCCGGGGGCTGCGTACCTGGGTGACCAGCGAGTTCGAGCACGACGGCCTGCGGACGGGCGGGCCGCGCGTGCTGGACCGGCTGCTCGCTCTCGTACGCGGCGAGGCGGAGCGGTGAACGAGCGGTAAACGACGGAGCGTCAGGCCCGCAGGGCGTCGAGCGTGGCGTCGAGATCGGCCGCTGACTGCGGGGCGCGGTTGTACGGCAGCTTCGACAGGACCGCCGCCATGCCGCAGGTGTTGCTGACCGCCGAATAGACGAGACCCGCCCCGATGCCCGCGGACAGCCAGCGCGCGGCGGGGAACCGCAGGCCCGCCAGCAGACCGGCCACCACCGCGGAACCGGCGGTCAGCCGCACCTGGCGCTCCATCGGCCAGGTGACACGGCCACCGGCGGGGCGGTTCAGCTCGTGCCCGTCGCGCTTCCATGCGGCGGTGCCGCCGGTGAGCGCCGTGGCGTCGATATCGGCGTCCGCGAGGATCTCGCAGGCCCTGGCCGAACGGACACCGGAGGCGCACACCACGAGCAGGGAGCCCCGCGCGGAGGCCGATTTCAGGGCGGGCACCGCCTCCGGCAGACGGTCGAGCGGAACGTTCAGGGCGCCGGGAACATGCCCGGAGGCGTACTCGCCGGGGGCCCGCACGTCTATGACGGTGAACTCCTCCAGACGGGCTGCGGCCTGGGCGGGTGAGAGGGAGGCGGGGCTGGTCACGAGCAGGGTTTCCTTTCGTCCACCGGGACGGGGGAAGGACGCGCTGCCAGCGTACTCGGGGGGTATGCCGACGGAATGTGCGCCCTGGCGCGGCGGACCCGGGGGCGCCTCCGGCCGTGGATAGCCTGCGGGCATGACGCAGCAGCTTGAACCCATGCCCACGGACTGGCGGCGCGCGCTGGCCGTCGTCGCTCACCCGGACGACCTGGAATACGGCTGCTCGGCCGCCGTGGCCGGCTGGACCGACGGCGGGCGCGAGGTCACCTACCTCCTGGCGAGCCGCGGTGAAGCGGGCATCGACACGCTCGAACCGGCCGAGTGTGCGCCGCTGCGTGAACGCGAACAGCGGGCGAGCGCGGAGATCGTGGGCGTCTCGGCGGTCGAATTCCTGGACCACCGCGACGGTGTGATCGAGTACGGGACGCGGCTGCGCCGCGACATCGCCGCAGCCATCCGCCGGTACCGGCCCGAACTGCTCATCACCCTCAACCACCGGGACACCTGGGGCGGCGTGGCCTGGAACACTCCCGACCATCGCGCTGTCGGCCGGGCAGTACTGGACGCGGCGGGCGACGCGGGAAACCGGTGGATCTTCCCGGAGCTGGCCGGCGAGGGGCTGCGGCCGTGGGACGGGGTGCGCTGGATCGCCGTGGCGGGCACGGACCGGCCCACCCACGCGGTCGAGGCGGGACCCGGCCTGGAACGCGCGGTCAGGTCGCTGCTCTCGCACCGCACGTATATCGAGGTGCTGACGGACCAGGACCCCGAGGAGTACTGCCGCACCTTTCTGACCGGCGCAGCGAACGCGGCCGCCGAACGCTTCGGCGGCCGGCCCGCCGTCGCCTTCGAGGTCTTCGGCCGCTGAGCCGGCCTCGCCGTATTGACAACGCTGTTTGCCGATCCTGCAATGGAATGCATGAGCAGACGAAAGCAGGCAGAGCAGAAGCGGGAAGCACAGAAGCAGGAAAGCCCGGAGCTGGAAACCGTCCTCACCGGTGTCGGCCCCCGGCTGCGCGGGCTGCGCAAGGACCGGGGGGTCACGCTTGCCGCGCTCAGCGACGTCACAGGGATCTCCGTGTCCACCCTGTCGCGGCTGGAATCCGGCGGCCGGCGCCCCAGCCTGGAACTGCTGCTCCCCATCGCCCGCGCCCACGAGGTCCCGCTCGACGACCTCGTCGGGGCGCCCCCCGTCGGCGACCCGCGGGTCAGGGCGAAGCCGATCGTGCGGGACGGGCGGATCTACCTGCCACTCACCAGCAGGCCGGGCGGCCTCCAGGCGTACAAGATCCTCCTGGAGGCCGGCTGCGGCGGGACGCCGGAGCAGCGCACCCACGAGGGATACGAATGGGTGTACGTGCTCTCGGGGCGGCTGCGGCTGCTGCTGGCCGAGCACGATCTGGTGCTCGCCCCGGGGGAGGCGGCCGAGTTCGATACCCGGCTGCCGCACTGGTTCGGACCGGTGGGGGACGGGCCGGTCGAGTTTCTCAGCCTGTTCGGCCCGCAGGGCGAGCGCATGCATGTGAGGGCCAGGCCGAAACGGTCCTGAGCGCGTCGGCGCAGGTCGCCCGGGGGTGTTCCCAGAGGGGCAAGCGACCGCTTAGTATGCGCCGGAGCAGTGGTAATGCCGACAGGTTGTGGAGGCCCCTCATGCAGGCATGGCGAGTGCACCGGAACGGCGAACCGGGCGAGGTGATGGAACTCGAGGAGACGGACCGGCCCGCCCCCGGCGACGGGCAGGTACTGCTCAAGGTGCGCGCGGCGAACATCAACTTCCCCGACGCGCTGCTCTGCCGCGGCCAGTACCAGGTACGGCCGCCGCTGCCGTTCACCCCGGGTGTGGAGATCTGCGGCGAGACGGAGGACGGCCGCCGGGTGCTCGCCACCCCCGCCCTTCCGAACGGCGGCTTCGCCGAGTACGTCGTCGCCGACGAGACGGCTCTGCTGGACGCGCCCGAGGGCCTGGACGACGCCGAGTCGGCCGCCCTGCACATCGGTTACCAGACGGGCTGGTTCGGCCTCCACCGCCGCGCCCGCCTCCAGCCGGGCGAGACGCTGCTGGTGCACGCGGCGGCTGGCGGGGTCGGCAGCGCCGCCGTACAGCTCGGCAAGGCCGCGGGCGCCACCGTCATCGGAGTGGTCGGCGGCCCCGAGAAGGCCGTGATCGCCCGGAAGCTGGGCTGCGACCTTGTCATCGACCGCCGCAGCGAGGACATCGTCGCGGTCGTGAAGGAGGCCACCGGCGGCCGGGGCGCGGATGTCGTCTACGACCCGGTCGGCGGCGACGCCTATGCCAAGTCCGTGAAGTGCATCGCGTTCGAGGGCCGCGTCATTGTCGTCGGCTTCGCCAGCGGCACGATTCCCGCCCCGGGCCTCAACCACGCCCTGGTGAAGAACTACTCGATCGTCGGCCTGCACTGGGGCCTCTACAACGCCAAGGACCCGGCCGCCGTACGCGCCTGCCACGGCGAACTGACCGCCCTTGCCGCACAGGGCGTCATCAGGCCGCTGGTCAGCGAGCGTGTCGCGATGTCCGGCGCGGCGAACGCCGTCCAGCGCGTCGCCGACGGTGCGAGCACCGGCCGGATCGTCGTCCTGCCGACGGGAGGCGCCCGATGAGCGGCACCATCGACGCGGCGGACCTCCGCCGCCGTACGCGGGAACTCCTTGCCGCACACCCGCCGGCCACCACCGGCCGCACCGACTTCCTGCGGGCCCGCTTCGACGCCGGTCTCGCCTGGGTGCACTACCCGGCCGGTCTCGGCGGACTCGGCGCGCCGCGCTCCCTGCAGCCCGTCGTCGACGCCGGACTCGCCACGGCGAACGCCCCGGACAACGACCCACGCCGCATCGGCATCGGGCTTGGCATGGCGGCCCCCACCATCCTCGGCTTCGGCACCGACGAGCAGAAACAGCGCTTCCTGCGCCCCCTGTGGGTCGGCGAGGAGGTGTGGTGCCAGTTGTTCAGCGAGCCGGGCGCGGGCTCCGACCTGGCCGCGCTGGGCACCCGCGCCGTCCGCGACGAGGCCACCGGCGACTGGGTGGTCGACGGCCAGAAGGTCTGGACGTCCAGCGCCCATCTGGCCCGCTGGGCGATCCTGATCGCCCGCACGGACCCGGACCTGCCCAAGCACCGGGGCATCAGCTACTTCATCTGCGACATGACCGACCCGGGTGTCGAGGTACGGCCGCTGCGCCAGATCACCGGCGAGGCCGAGTTCAACGAGGTCTTCCTGACCGGCGTACGCATCCCGGACAGCAGGCGGCTCGGACCGGTCGGCGAGGGCTGGAAGGTCGCCAGGACCACCCTGATGAACGAGCGGGTCTCCATCGGCGGCGCCCGGATCCCCCGCGAGGGCGGCATGATCGCCACCGCCGCCAGGACCTGGCGCGAACGCCCGGAACTGCGCACCCACGACCTGCACCAGCGACTGCTCACCCTGTGGGTGGAGGCCGAGGTCGCCAGGCTGACCGGGGAAAGGCTGCGCCAGCAGCTCGTCGCGGGCCAGCCGGGCCCCGAGGGCTCCGGGATGAAGCTCGCCTTCGCCCGCCTCAACCAGGAGATCAGCGGACTGGAGGTCGAACTCCTCGGCGGCGAAGGGCTGCTGTACGGCGACTGGACCATGCGCCGCCCGGAACTGGTCGACTTCACCGGCCGCGACGCCGGCTACCGCTATCTGCGCGCCAAGGGCAACTCCATCGAGGGCGGCACGAGCGAGGTGCTCCTCAACATCGTCGCGGAGCGGGTACTCGGCCTGCCCCCCGAGCCGCGCAACGACAAGGACGTCGCCTGGAAGGACCTCTCCCGATGACCGCACAGACCGAAGCCGGCGGCGCCCCCGATCTCCTCTACTCGGAGACCGAGGACGATCTGCGCTCCGCCGTACGCGCACTGCTCAACGACCGGGCCGCCGCGCCCGCGGTGATCGCCCGCATCGAGTCCGGCACGCCGTACGACCAGCGGCTGTGGGATTCGCTCACCGTCGGTATCGGGGCGGCTGGACTGCTCGTACCGGAGAAACTCGGCGGACAGGGCGCCACCCACCGTGAGGCCGCGGTGGTCCTGGAGGAGCTCGGCCGCAGCGTGGCGCCGGCGCCGTATCTCACGAGCGCCGTCGTCGCCACCGAGACACTCCTCGCCCTGGGCACCGGGGACGGCCCGGCCCGTGAGCTGCTCGGTGAGCTGGCCACCGGGCGAAGGACCGCCGTCCTCGCGGTGCCGTTCGCCGTGTCCGCCGGTGCGGTGGACGCGGCCGTGCAGGTGAGCGGCACGCTCGACGGGACCGTGACGGGCGTCGCCGAAGCGGCGGCGGCCGATGTGCTGCTCGTACCGGCGGCCGACGGTCTGTAC
>DATCWZ010000574.1:0-10370 GCA_036566065.1 Streptomyces sp.
CGGCAGCCCGCCGCTACGGATTACGGGTCCCCGAGGACCTCCTGCTGGTCTGCTGCAGCGAGTCCACCGTGTACGCGGCCACCGAACCGCCGATCACCACGCTCTCGCTCAAGCCGCGCAGAATCGGCACTGCGGTCGTCCAGCTCCTCATCGACGCCATCGAGGGCGTCCAGCACGACGGACCGGTGGAGCAGGTGATACCGACGGAACTCATCGTCCGGACGTCCTCGCAGCGCCGCCCGCCCCGCACCACGGTCAGCGCGCCGCGTTCACCGGCCGGGGACTGACCGGGCCAATCCGGACCAAACGGTCGGTGAACCCTGAGCGCGCCCGGATTCACCACCCCTGGTGCATCACACAGCACGATCCGGATTCCTATGATGGGGCGCACGACACCGCGGACCACCTCTACCAGGCACGGGCCGCAAGGTGTACTGCGGCGCGACGGTGGTGGAGGGGTCGATGACTCAGGGGGCCGGTCAGGAACCCGTGGTGCGGACGGCGACGTTGCGTGACTTCCGGGTTCCGCCGTACACACAGACACCGATGCCCCCGCCGCATCCCGGCAACGCGGCGGTACCGGGCGACCAGCCGCCGGACGGCTACACACCCACAGAGCGCGACCTCCCGGTGATCAGCCACGGCCCAGCCGCCCAGGGCGAGACCGCCCCCGTATCCCGGCCCGGCACCGACAGGGAGCACGGCCCGCTGTACGTCGTCGGCGATGTGCACGGCTATCTGGACGAACTCCTGGCCGCGCTCGGCGAGCAGGGGCTCGTCGATTACGAAGGGCACTGGGCCGCGGGCAACACCCGGCTGTGGTTCCTCGGCGACTTCACGGACCGCGGCCCCGACGGCATCGGCGTCATCGACCTGGTCATGCGGCTGTCCGCCGAGGCCGCGGCGGCGGGCGGCTACTGCAAGGCCCTGATGGGCAATCACGAACTGCTGCTCCTGGGCGCGAAGCGGTTCGGCGACACCCCCGTCAACTCCGGGGCGGGCACCGCCACCTTCCAGGCGGCCTGGCTGCTGAACGGCGGCCAGAAGACCGACATGGAGCGCCTCCAGGACGTCCATGTGCAGTGGATGTCCCGGCTCGACGCGGTCGCCGAGGAGGACGCGCACCTGCTGATGCACTCCGACACGACGGCGTACCTCGACTACGGATCCACCATCGAGGACGTCAACGACACAGTGCACGGCATCCTCACCCGTAACGACGCCGACGAGTGCTGGGACCTCTTCCGCAAACTCACCAAGCGGTTCGCCTTCCGCGACGAGGGCGGTGCGAACGCCGCACGCGAGATGATGTCGACGTACGGCGGGCAGCGCGTCGTCCACGGTCACAGCCCCATCCCCTATCTGCTCGGCGAGGTCGGCTCGGAGGACGGGGAGGACAGCACCCGCACCGTCGTGACCGGTCCGCATGTGTACGCGGAGGGGCTGGCCATCGCCATGGACGGCGGAGTGACCATGGCCGGAAAGCTACTGGTCGTACAACTCCCCCTGCATGACTGACGATCGACGGGGAAGACGCATCGACGACCTGACCACGCCGACCACTGGGCCTTTTTACGGAAACCCCCTGTCACGCTGTACGGTGCGCGCTCTACCATCGGCCTATCAGTAGCAGGCTCTCCTCCGTTTCCGCCCAATTGCCCGGTCCAAACGGTCAATCAGGCCCTACGGAGCATCGGGGGATGCACATGAAAAGCGCTCCGCACCTGCTGGCCGAGGACCGACCCGAGTACGAGCGGATCCTTGCCGACGCGCTTCGTCACGCGCACGAACGCCCGGACATGGACGGGATCGGGGACCGGCTCAATCCGGAGCAGTTGCGCACGATGGCGCTGGACGCCACCGCCCTGATCACGGCCGCGGCCGGCACCGAGTACGCGTACTACGTGAAGGTACGGGCCGAGCTGCGCGGGCCGGCCGCGGCGCCGGACGGCGCGCCGGACATTGCCGGGGTGGGCGAGACGGACCGGGCCGGTGCCGGGATAGGCGCCGTCATCACCGTGCTCGCCCCCGTCCTGGCCGGTACGGCGGCACTGATATTCCTGCTGTCCGGCTATGCGCTGAAGGCGTTCGGCCCCGGCCTCGCGTTCGCGGGCACGATGGTCACCGCGGGATGGTTCTTCGCGGCGGTCACCGCCGTGGCCATCCTGGTCGCCGCCATCGGCCTCCTGATCACGGCACTGCGCAACAGTGCCACGTCGCTGCCCGCCGAGAACGAGGCCGAGGAGCTGCCCGAGGACGTGGCGCGAGCCCGGGAAGCATGGCGTCACGCGCTGCTGGAGCGCGGCATCCTGCCGTTCCTGCGGGACGCGCTGGCGGACCCGTCCGCGGGGCCCGCCGCGCGGACCCCTCGCCGCTCCGCCAACCGCATCCCGAAGATCGGCTACAGCAGGCCGGATTTCTCCGGCCCGGAGGACGGTCCGGCGGCGGGGCCGCGCCCGACGTTCACCAGCCCCGACTTCACCAGCCCGGACTTCGGGGGCCCCGAGCACCAGCCGGAGTGACAGGGCTTCCGCACCCAGGGCCTCCGCACATGACACAGGCCGGAGCGGCATCGCCGTCCCGGCCTGTGCCGGCGTTTCGGCGGCGGCCGACCTGCCCTTGACCCCTTCGTACAGTGCGATGAACTGGCATGTGATGAGCAGACAACGGCGCTGTCCCGGACACACGAGTGCCCGGGACAGCGGTCCGTGTATCAGTCAGTGACCGGCAGATAGACCCGGTTGCCGGCCGCCGCGAACTCCTCGGACTTCTGCCGCATGCCCGCGTCGATCTCCGCCTGCGCGTCCCCGTGCTCGCGCCTGATGTCCTGGGAGATCTTCATCGAACAGAACTTCGGCCCGCACATCGAGCAGAAGTGCGCCGTCTTCGCGGGCTCGGCCGGCAGCGTCTCGTCGTGGAATTCCCGCGCGGTGTCCGGGTCGAGCGCCAGATTGAACTGGTCCTCCCACCGGAACTCGAAACGGGCGTCCGACAGGGCATCGTCCCACTCCTGCGCACCCGGGTGCCCCTTGGCGAGGTCCGCCGCATGGGCCGCGATCTTGTAGGTGATGACGCCGGTCTTCACATCGTCCCGGTTGGGCAGCCCCAGATGCTCCTTCGGCGTGACGTAGCAGAGCATCGCCGTCCCCCACCAAGCGATCATCGCCGCACCGATGCCCGAGGTGATGTGGTCGTACGCGGGGGCGACATCGGTGGTCAGCGGGCCGAGCGTGTAGAACGGCGCCTCCTCGCAGATTTCCTGCTGAAGGTCGATGTTCTCCTTGATCTTGTGCATCGGGACGTGTCCCGGGCCCTCGATCATGGTCTGAACGCCGAACCGCTTGGCGATCGTGTTCAGTTCGCCGAGGGTGCGCAACTCGGCGAACTGCGCCTCGTCGTTGGCATCCGCGATGGAGCCGGGGCGCAGGCCGTCGCCGAGGGAGTACGTCACGTCGTACGCGGCGAGGAGTTCGCAGAGCTCCTCGAAGTTCTCGTACAGGAACGACTCCTTGTGGTGCGCGAGGCACCAGGCCGCCATGATGGAGCCGCCGCGCGAGACGATGCCTGTCTTGCGCCGGGCGGTGAGCGGGACATAGGCGAGCCGCACACCCGCGTGCACCGTCATGTAGTCCACGCCCTGTTCGGCCTGTTCGATGACCGTGTCCCGGTAGACCTCCCAGGTCAGCTCCTCGGCGCGGCCGTCGACCTTCTCCAGTGCCTGGTAGAGCGGCACGGTACCGATCGGCACCGGCGCGTTGCGCAGGATCCACTCACGCGTGGTGTGGATATTGCGGCCGGTGGACAGGTCCATGACGGTATCGGCGCCCCACCGGGTCGCCCAGGTCATCTTGTCCACCTCCTCCTCGATGGAGGAAGTGACCGCCGAGTTGCCGATGTTGGCGTTGACCTTCACCAGGAACCGCTTGCCGATGATCATCGGCTCGATCTCCGGGTGGTTGACATTGGCCGGCAGGACGGCACGGCCTGCCGCGATTTCCTCGCGTACGGTCTCCGGCTCGACATTCTCCCGGATCGCGACGTACTCCATCTCCGGGGTGATCTCGCCCCTCCGGGCGTACGCGAGTTGTGTCACCGGCTTCCCGTCCCGGCTGCGGCGGGGCCGGCGCGGGCGGCCGGGGAAGACCGCGTCGAGGTTGCGCAGTCCGCCGCGGGGCGAGGTGTGCTTGAGCCCGTCGTCCTCGGGGCGCGCGGGACGGCCCGCGTACTCCTCGGTGTCGCCCCGGGCGATGATCCAGTTCTCCCGCAACGGGGCGAGCCCGCGGCGTACATCGGTTTCGGTGGCGGGATCGGTGTACGGCCCCGAGGTGTCGTACAGCGACACATCACGGCCGTTGGTGAGATGTACCTGTCGGATCGGCACCCGGAGGCCGGGGCGCGATCCCTGGACGTATCCCTTGTGCCAGCCGATGGACTTCTCGGCTGTACTGCCCGCCGTGCTCTGGTTCGAGGCAGGCGTGTGTGCGTCCGCTGTGGTCATGAGACCTACTCCCTACGCCGGCATTACCCGGTAACAGGTTCGTCGGTCGGCGCAGCGATTCCCGTACGGATATACGGAGGTCAGCGCCCTCTCAGCCCGGTGCTCCGAGCTCCCGCGTGTGCAAAGGTGCCACCACGCTAGCGCCCTCTCCGACGTACTGGCCAGACGGCCCCTCCCGTTCGTGCGACGACGGGAAGGGACCGTCGCCGCAAGGTCTGACCCCGGATGCCCTCACGCGGCCCGGTCAGCCGGCGTTCTGCTCCTTGGCCAGAATCCGGCCCAGCGCCTCTTCCAGGTTTCCATCGAAGTCACCCAGCGTGTGCTCCTGTCCCAACGGCACCAGCTTGTCAGTCCTGTCGAGAAACGCCACAAGGGGAGCGGTGCCGGCCCGGAAGAGGGCGCGGTCCTCGCCGACCTGCAGCCGGATGTGCACATCCGAGAGCCCTTCGGGTTCGGTCGGGGCGATGTGCACATCGCCGTCACCGCTCGGACTATTGAGGCCGTCGAGCAGCAACTCGCGGCCGAACGCCCAGGTGACGGGGTCGTCACCGGGAAGATGGAAGGTCATCCGGATCGCGTAGGGATCGCCTACCTCGTACCGGAGCTCCACCGGAATACGGAACGAGAGCTCCTCGGAAACGAGGAAGCTCATCATGACTTCTGCTTGAACCGACTCGCGCATCGTCCAACCCCGCAGTAGATGAAACTGGCCAGGAATGATCCCCCATGGCCCTATTGACGCCATCGTGGTGCACGCGCTAGCAGATCACAAGGAGTGATTTTTCAGATACTGATAGAGAACACGAACGAGCGCAACAGGCTTGCCACTTCGCAGCGTAACTGTTCGACTGCGGGGAGCAACCGTTCCTCTTGATCCAGGGGGAGAGAAATAGCCATCGCCGCCACAGCCGATCCGACGGTGATCGGGATGGCCGCGCAGACCGTCCCCAGGACGTACTCCTGTCGTTCAACGACAGGTTCCGTCGGTTTCATTGACCGGAGCCGTTCCAGGAAGGTCTGCCGGTCCCGTACGGAGTACGGCGTCAGCGGGTGCACCGGATAGCGGTCGAGATGGTCCTCGCGCGCCGCCTCGTCGAGTTGCCCCAGCAGGCACTGGCCGAGCGCGTGGGCGTGGCCGGTCTCCCGGAAGGAGGCCCACTCGCCGACCGCGGGGGCGGCGGGGGTGTCCGCCATGGCGATGACTTCGATCTCGCCCTCGCGGTAGACGGCGCAGTACACGGGGACGCCGATCAGGTCGCACCAGTACGACAGCGAATCGATGATGGTGCCGCGGCGGTTCGGCACGGCCCGGCGGCCGGCCAGCCGTTCGGCGGCGGCGCCCAGCAGGAAGACGCCGTTCTCCCTGCGGAGGTAGCCCTCGTGGGTCAGTGTCCGCAGCAGGTGGTAGGCGGTGGGAAGGGGGAGCCCCGCTTCCCTGGCGAGCTGTTTGGCCGGCGCGCCGTTCCTGTGGGTGCCCACAGCCTCCAGCAGTCTCAACGCCCGCTGAACCGAGCCGATCAACGTCGGGACAGTGGTACTCGATGCCGCGGTCAAAGGTCACCCCCAGGCATGGTGACGGGCAGGTAGCCCTCCCGTGAGGGCCGCCCCCACGGGCCCGCCGCGAGCCGGGGATCCGGAGCCGGACAGTCGCACAAACCACTGGTCAGGGCGTTGACGGACCGTCATTTCCCAGTCGGAGGCAGAGTTGTGCCACTGTATCGGCCGATGTCACACCGGGAGAGTTTTCGTCGGGGACTTCGCTCACCTGGGCTAATGACCGGCTTATGACCACAGCCCCGCCGGCCTCCCCGTGCCTGGGCGCCCTTTCCTACCAGTCGTTGCGTGAGGACGAGGACGACATGAATTTCCGTACGACGAAGATGAGACCGCCGACCACGACGACGAACACCAGCACCTTGAAGAGCAGCGCAATCACGAAGCCGACGATGCTCGCGATCAAGCCGCCGAACACGAAGATCGCAATGACGGGCACCGCGATCCACTTCACCCACCAGGGCATCCCCGCGAAGATCTCCCGCACCGCCATGGTCATTACCTCGTCTCTGTGAGTACCTGTCTCGATGCTAGAGGCGCGGGGGTGCCCGGCGCAGAGCCGGCGGCCCTTGAAGTCCCCTGATCGATCCCCTAGGGATTCCCGGCGGCGGCGGTCAGCTCTCCGGCGGAGAGAAGACCACCAGCACCCGCAGATCCTCGGTGACGTGATGGAACCGGTGCGCGGTCCCGGCCGGTACGTACACGACACTCCCCCTGCCCACCTGCGTGGTTTCCATGCCGACCGTGATCGACGCCCTTCCGCTGACCACGAGATAGACCTCGTCCTGGTGGTGCGGCTTCTGGGGGTCGAGCGCTCCGGCGTCCAGCGCGTACAGGCCGACGGACATGTTGCGTTCCCGCAGAAACTGCAGATATGCCCCATCATTCGCGGCGCGCTCCGCCTCCAGCTCGTCCAGTCTGAATGCCTTCATCCGCTGTCCGTCCCTCGGTCCGTTCTGCCTGTGTCCGCCACCGGCCGTGTCTGCCACGATCAGACACATGAAGAATTTCGTAGTCAAGACGATCGCGAACGCGGGTGCGCTGGCCGTGGCCATCTGGCTGCTCAGCGAGATCACGCTGACCGGCGGCGACACGGGGAGCAAGGTGCTCACCCTGATAGTGGTCGCACTGCTCTTCGGAGTGGTGAACTTCATCGTCAAGCCGGTGGTGAAACTGCTCACGCTTCCGCTGTTCATCCTGACGCTCGGACTGATCACGCTGGTGGTCAATGCCCTGATGCTGATGCTGACCTCATGGCTGGCCGGCGAGTTCGACGTGAGCTTCCATGTAGAGGGCTTCTGGACGGCCGTTCTCGGTGGTCTGATCGTCTCGGTGGTGTCCTGGGCGCTCAATGTTGTGCTCCCCGACGAGGACTGAACGGACCCTCCTGAAGCAGTACAGACCACACCGGTGGGAGACCGGGGAGAGAAGTGAGGAAACAGATGAGCACCATGGGGAACGGGACCCGGGCCGTACGGGCCGGGCTGCCCGAACCGCGGCAGTTCGAACCCACCCTGCCCGGTCCGGTATTCGCGGCGCACTTCCATCTGTCCGGCGAACCGGTCGGTCCGTACACCTACGGCCGGGAGACGAACCCGACCTGGACCCATCTGGAACGGGCGATACAGGAGCTGGAGGCACCCGGGGAACAGGTCGAGACGACGGTCTTCGCCTCCGGGATGGCGGCCGTCTCGGCAGTGCTGCTGTCCCAGGCACGCGCGGGCGACATCGTGGTCCTGCCGGACGACGGCTATCAGGCGCTGCCGCTGGTCCGCGACCAGCTCGCGGCGTACGGCGTCGAGGTGCGGACCGCGCCGACCCGGGACGACGCGCAGCTCGCGGTCCTCGACGGGGCCAGGCTGCTGTGGATCGAGACGCCGTCCAACCCCGGCCTCGATGTCTGTGATGTGCGGCGCCTTGTGGATGCCGCCCACGCGGCCGGTGTCCTGGTCGCCGTCGACAACACGCTGGCCACTCCGTTCGGCCAGCGGCCTCTTGAGCTGGGCGCGGACTTCTCGGTGGCCAGTGACACCAAGGGCATGACCGGGCACGGCGACATCCTGCTCGGCCATGTGACATGCCGGGATCCCGAGCTCTCGGCGGTGGTACGGCGGTGGCGCAAGATCGTCGGGGCGATACCGGGCCCCATGGAGGCATGGCTCGCACACCGTTCGCTGTCGACACTGGAGCTGCGCAACGACCGGCAGTGCGCGAACGCCCTCGTGCTGGCCGAGGCGCTGGGTAAGCGCGCGGAGGTGACGGGGCTGCGGTATCCCGGGCTGCCCACGGACCCCTCGTACCCGAACGCCGTACGGCAGATGCGGCGCTTCGGCTCCGTGGTGTCGTTCGTGCTGGCCGACCAGGAGACCGCCGAGCGCTTCCTGGCCGGACTGCGGCTGGTCGACGAGGCGACCAGTTTCGGTGGCGTGCGTTCCACTGCCGAGCGCCGCGGCCGCTGGGGCGGCGACGCCGTGCCGGAAGGCTTCATCCGGTTCTCCGTCGGGGCCGAGGACCCCGCGGATCTGCTGGCCGACGTGGAGCGTGCGCTGGACGAGGCCTGCCGATAGGACGCCGGGACGGGTGGTCCGAGCCTCCCCCCTCATGGCTCGGACCACCCCGGTTCCACCCAGGAAGAACCGCATGGACAAGGCTAGTTGACTCTGCGTCAGTGTCCAATCACAGAAGCGACAGCGACCTAGTTGTCCGGGCCCGAAGCGTCGTAAGGGCGGGAGGGGGCTCACCCGGGCCGCCGCCCTCCTCGGCCTCTCACAGCCAGCCGTCACATCACAGATTCGCACGCTGGAACGGCAGCTCGGCCGCCCGCTCTTTCTGCGCAGGGCCCGTGGCGTCACACCGACCAGCATCGGGGACGAGCTGGCGCACCGGGCCGCGCCCCATCTGGACGCCCTGTGCGGCAGCGGGCTCAGAGATGACCGTACTGCCGCGCTACCTCTGCGAAGGGGCACTGGAGCGAGGCGAGGTCGTGGCGCTGCCGCATATCGCGCGAGCTCACGAGCGGCTGTTGCGCGCGGCCGGCGACTGGTGACCTGCCGGGCCGGTGGGAGTTTCAGATGAGGTTTCCTGGGCCACGCTCTATCCATGACGGAACGTCCTGTGGTCAAGCGCACCGCACGCGCCATCCTGCTTGACGGTGACGACCTCATCCTCATCAAGCGCACCAAGCCGGGAGTCGATCCGTACTGGGTCACGCCGGGCGGCGGTGTCGAACCGGAGGACGCGACCGTTGTCGACGCCCTGCACCGTGAGGTCGACGAAGAGCTCGGCGCCAAGATCATCGACGTGGTGCCCTGCTTCGTCGACACCGTGGAACACATCGCGGGCGGCGGGGTGAAGGGGGTCAAGGTGCAGCATTTCTTCGTCTGCAGGCTGCAATCCATGGACCCGGCACGACGGCACGGCCCCGAGATCGAGGACCCCTGCGGGGAGTACGACATCGTGCGGGTTGCCTTCAGCCGGGTCGGGATCGCCGCCGTCCATCTCGTGCCGCTGTCCTTGCGGCATTATCTGGACGGCAATATCGAGGGCGTACGCGCGATGCACGCGCCCGACCTGGGCTGAGGCCCCCGGGACGGCAGCCCGCGGACGCACACCGCCCATTCGCCCTACACCCAGGCCAGTACACCGGGATACTCCGCTGTCAGACGACGAACGCCGGGTCGCTTGGCACGGTGTTTCACGTGAAACCACTCAAGCGCCCCGTCCGCCGAAGTCTCCTCGTCGCCCATGTCGCCGTATCCGTCGGCGGGGTGGGGCTCACCGTGGGGCTGCTGGCCCTCGGCGCCACCGCGTTCTTCACCTGTGACGCCGAAACCGCCCGGGCGGCCACCCGCGCCCGCACTCGGCACTCCCTGGGGCCTGGCCAGGCACCGCTGGGTCTGGACGAAGTTCTGGCTGACCCGCTCACACGCCGCGGGCGTCGCCTGCGGGCGTCCACCGGTTCCGTCAAAGCGGTGGACGAACGATCGCCGCGTCCGACAGCCTGATCCTTATGCCCCGTCCAATGCCTCGCCCGCTCACCGAACTGCCCATCCGGCGTCTCACCCGGGGGGACCTGGTTCCCTGCGCCGACCTCTGCGAGGACCGTGGCTGGCCACGCGACGAACACCGGTGGGCCTTGCTCCTGTCCGCGGGCACGGGGTACGGCATCGATGACCCCGACGGCAAGGGTCTGATGGCCTCCTGTGTGGTGACCTCCTACGGACCGCGGCTTTCCGCCATCGGCATGCTGCTGGTCGCCGAGCGGTACGCCCGGCAGGGAGTTGCTCGGCACGTGATGCGCTACGTGATCGACTCGGCC
>DATCWZ010000767.1:0-3542 GCA_036566065.1 Streptomyces sp.
TGCGGGCGGTGTTCGCGGGGGCCGCGGTGGGATGCGCGCTGGTGGTGGCCCTGGCGGCGGGTGCGTCGCTGGGGTGGAGCACCCCGCATACGGCACCCGTGGTGCTGGTGGTGCCCGCGGTGACGGTGCTGCTCGCGGGGCGGCTGAAGGTGCCCGCGGTGGCGGTGACGGTGGAGGCGGCCGGGGCGCTCGGTGCGCTGATCGCGGTCGGGCTTGCGGTGCCGGACGCGGCGTTCCTGGCGCTGGTGCTGGCACTGTGCGGAGTGCTGGCTGCGGGCAGCGCGGTGCGGCCCGAGCGCCGGCCGGGGGCCGGATATCTGGCGGCGGCGCTGTTCATCCTGGCCGCCTGGGTGCGGCTCGCGTCCTGGCAGGTGGCCGACCCGGAGGCGTACACCGTGCCGGTGTCGCTGGCGGCCTTCGGGGTCGGATACCTGCGGCGCCGCAAGGATCCGGCCGCCTCCTCATGGGCGGCATACGGCCCCGCGCTCTCGGTGACGCTGCTGCCTAGCCTGGTCGCGGCGTGGGGTGACCCGCACTGGCTGCGCCCGCTGCTGCTCGGCGCGGCGGCCCTGGTGGTGACCCTCGCCGGGGCGCACTACCGGCTGCGGGCACCGCTGCTGCTGGGCGGTTCGGTGCTGGCACTGGACGCGCTGCACGAACTGGCCCCGCAGGTGATCCAGGTGTTCGACGCACTGCCGCGCTGGGCACCCCCGGCGCTGATCGGCCTGCTGCTGCTCGCGATCGGCGCGACGTACGAACAACGCCTGCGCGACGCCCGCAGGGTCCGCGAAACGCTCAGCCGGATGCGGTAAATCGTACGCATATACACCGATGGCCCGGAATCCTGAATTCAGGCTTCCGGGCCATCTGTCCGGGTGGGCGATACTGGGTTCGAACCAGTGACCTCTTCGGTGTGAACGAAGCGCTCTCCCACTGAGCTAATCGCCCCGGCGCATCGCACACATTACCCGATGTCAGCGGGCGCGCCGGACCACCCCGGTGTCACTCGTGGATCTTCCACGGCATGATTATCCCGAATTTCCACACGTACACCGCGACGAGAACCGCGATGATCACGAGCCCCACCGCGGTGAGGGTCATATTGCGCCGCCGGACCCTGGGATCGAGGGCGCGCTGGGCGGCTGCCGTGACCTTCCGTCTGGTCCAGCGCAGGACCAGTTGTGCCCAGACGAACTCCGTCGCCCAGATCGCCATGCCGCCGAAGATCACCAGCCAGCCGGGGCCCGGCAGCGGCAGCATGAAGACGCCCGCCGCGACCACAGCGAGGCCGACGACGAAGATGCCGACCTGCCAGCTCACATGCAGCACTCTGGATGCCTTGATGAAGCCGGGTGCCCGCGAGCCGAGCTCACGTTCGCCTTTCGCCACGTCCCCCGCGGCGGTTTCCGGAGGCGCCGGAGCGTCGCCCCCATTCCGCTCGTCACTCTCCGCATTCATGGCGCACAACCTACCCGAATGATTCCGATCACCAGAATGGACGCATCACCCAAAGTTACACACCTTGGTACTACTCGCCCGGAGGATCACAAATAGGTCAGAGGGGTTTACAACGCCACCGTAGGTGGCATGTCGATTGGGCCGACGTGCGAATCCCCGAGCGCACACTGAGCGAAAGGCCCTGGCGCTTATGAACACCACGGTCAGCTGCGAGCTGCACCTGCGCCTCGTTGTGTCGAGCGAGTCCTCACTGCCTGTACCCGCGGGCCTGCGGTATGACACGGCCGATCCTTATGCCGTGCACGCCACCTTCCACACCGGAGCGGAGGAGACGGTCGAGTGGGTTTTCGCCCGTGACCTTCTCGCCGAGGGGCTGCACAGGCCCACCGGCACCGGAGACGTCCGGGTCTGGCCGTCACGTAGCCACGGCCAGGGCGTCGTCTGCATCGCGCTGAGCTCCCCAGAGGGCGAGGCCCTGCTCGAGGCCCCGGCACGGGCCCTGGAGTCGTTCCTGAAAAGGACCGACGCAGCGGTCCCACCCGGCACCGAGCATCGTCACTTCGACCTCGATACGGAGCTCTCACACATCCTGGCCGAGAGCTGAGCCAGGCCGAGAGCTGCGGGACGCCGTCCGACTCGGGGAGACGGCGTCACGCGGAAGCCCATACGGCGGACACCGGCGCCGTCACCGCGGAACCCACCGCGGTGACGGCGCCGGTCCGCGTCCGGGACCTGCCCCGGGCCCGGGGCCGTACCATGGAAACCGCCGGACGGGCGTCAGGGGCCCGGCGATCCTCTGGGCGACATAAACCGCCCGCACCGGCCCCGCAAGCCCGTACCGTCCCCGGCAGGCCCTCCTGGAGCCAGTAGAGTCAGCCGGGCATCGGCGGGCGCCCGTCCGCCGGAGGCCAGGGAGCAAAGCGTGCTGATCCCACACGACACCCGGATCGCCCTCGACACGGTGGTCGATCTGGTGAACACCGCACCGGAGAGCGAACCGGTCGATGGACTCGCCGACGTACCGGCGCTCTACGACTTCGCGGAGCGCCATCTCATCAGCGGTGTGAACGAGCTCGGCGAGAAGGATCTGCTGGCCGTCCAGGAGGTACGGAGCAGGTTCGCGGAGATCTTCGCCGCACCGGACGCCCGGACGGCGGCCGACCTCATCAACCACCTGGTGGCCGCGGCGGGCACCACCCCGCAGCTCACGGACCACGACGGCTACGACTGGCACATCCACTACTTCTCGCCCGACGCCTCCATCTCCGACCACCTCGCGGCGGACTGCGGCATGGCACTGGCCTTCATCGTTGTGGCGGGCGAGCAGGAGCGGCTGCGGCGCTGCGAGGCGCCGGACTGCCGGCACGCCTTCGTCGACCTGTCGCGCAACCGGTCCCGGCGCTACTGCTCAAGCCGTACCTGCGGCAACCGCCTGCATGTCGCGGCGTACCGGGCGCGGCGCCGGGAAGCGGCGCTCTGACCGCCGGGCATCAAGGCCTCACATCAGGAAAAGGTCATGCACCGCCGCCATCAGCAGCAGGCCGCCGACCACCGTGAGGAAGATCATCAAAGGGGGCTGGGAAAGCGCGAAGAGGCAGCCACGCGGCTCTTCGGCAGGGAGTGCGGGGGAATCGCCCCGGGATGTGTCCACCATCTCGCAGTGATCATGACCCAGAAGAACCCCCGTTGGCGATCAACACGCCTTTTCCGGAAGCGAGTTCCGCACTTCCCTGCCGCAGGATTCGCTCCCCCGTCCGAAGCTGCGCCACATTTTCGGGTCAGCGAGGGGTCGCGCTCGACGCGCGCACGACGAGTTCGGGCTGGAGCACCACGCTGCGGTGCTCGTGCGCGCCGCCCGTGTCCTCCGACTCCTCCAGCAGCAGTTCGGCCGCCATCCGTCCCATGACAGCGGCGGGCCGGCGCACGGATGTGAGCGGTACGGCAGCGGCGGCGGCGAACTCGATGTCGTCGTACCCCACGATGGCCACGTCCTGGGGTACCCGCACCCCTGCCGCGTACAGCGACTGCAGCACGCCGAGGGCCAGCAGGTCGTTGGCGCAGAAGACGGCGGTCGGCCGTCGTAC
>DATCWZ010000825.1:0-2917 GCA_036566065.1 Streptomyces sp.
CGCCGCGCTCGCCCCGGTGGCGCCGAACAGCGGAAGGGCCAGGACCGCGCCGCCGGTCCCCGCGACGAGGACGCCGCGGGAGATGGGGCCGGTCTTCAAACGACGGTGTCTACCCTGTGCGGGCATGGGGGTGTCCTCTCCGGCGCCTACGAGGTGAGCTGTCGGGTGCGGACTGGAGATGCCCGGCCGCGCGCGGCGCGACTTGACCCCTAGCCGTACCGGATCCCTCCGGCCGGCGGCCTACCTGGTTCCCCCGCTCCTGCCACACGTGGGTCGGTGCGGATTCCGGGCGGCGGCAGGATTAGGCGGTCCGTCCGGATTGACGGTGACCGTAAGCGAGTAAGGACGAAGGGAACAAGCCGCCGGTTGCATACCGGAATCCACGCTGCATTTCCGGCACGGAATTCCGGTCACCCTCCGTGGATTACGGATCTTGGTATTCCGCGCGGCGCACGGAATACCCGCCGGACCGGCCGCCACACACCGTCACGGATATGATTCCGCTCACTCACCGATTCCCATCTCCCGCGCAAGCGGGGCATGTTCTGCTAAATCCAGCAATACGGATATGTCGCAATCGGGACCACTGTCATGGGGCCGGCCGGACGCGGGCATGTCGTATCGTCGCGAAGGTGCCCTCGTCGGCGATCGGCGCCGGCGCCAGACACCTCAGGAGCCCTCGTGACGCAGCAGCTTCCGCAGATCCCGTCGACAGACACTGAGCTGACCGGTGTCCGGAACTTCCGCGATGTGGGCGGACTGCCGACGGTGGACGGCGGCAGGGTGCGCCGCGGGCGTCTCTACCGCAGCGGGCATCTGGCGCACGCCACCGAGTCGGACGCGGCGTTCCTGAGCGGCCTCGGTCTGCATACGGTCTTCGATTTCCGCAACGCTGCCGACCACAAGCTGGACGGCCACGACGTGCGGCTGGCCGGCGTACGCAATGTGAGCATCCCGCTCTCCGACCCGGCCGACGGCGCGGAGTTCTGGCGGCTGGTGCGTGACGGCAACATCGAGCAGTTGCGCTCGATCCTCGCCGACGGCAAGGGTGCGGACCGGATGATCGCCTCGTACCGCGCAATCATCAGGGACCGGACCGCGGAGCACAGCCGGGTGCTGCACGCGCTGGCCGACGACAGTGTGCCCGCGCTGATGCACTGCGCGGCGGGCAAGGACCGGGCGGGTCTGACGATCGCGGTGTCGCTGCTCGCGGTCGGTGTCGAGCGCGAGGCCATCGAGGCCGACTACCTCAAGTCCAACGACGCGCACCGCCGCTACCGGGTGCGGCGCAGTGACACCTCGCCCGCCGGGATGTCGGACGAGGTGATGGAACTGCTCAATCCGCTCTTCGGCGCGCGGGCCGAGTATCTCGACGCCGCGTTCGCAACCATCGAGGAGATCTGGGGCGGCACCGAGCGCTATCTCACCGAGGGCCTGGGGCTGACCCCGAGGACCCGGGAGAGGCTGCGGGAACACCTGGTCGAGGAGGCTTAGACGGGCCCCGGGGCCGGGCGGCTTCAGCGGTTGGCGACGGCCTGCTTCACCAGGGTCCGGCCGAAGTCCCACATCAGCCCGCCGCCGCTGTGCGCGTCGTCCATGACGGCGGTGAACGCGGTCATGAACCGATCCACCTCCGGCTCCCCGATGACCAGCGGCGGGATCAGCTTGATCACCTCCAGATGGTCGCCGGACACCTGCGTGAGGATCCGGTGCCTCTGCAGCAGGGGCACCACCACCATCTGCGCGAAAAGTCCCTTGCGCGCGGCCTGGAGCATGGCCCAGCGGCTGCGCAGCTTCAGTGAGTCCGGCCGGCCGAACTCGATGCCGATCATCAGCCCGCGTCCGCGCACCTCGTGCAGCAGTTCGTATCGTCCGACGAGCGCGGACAGCCGCTCGCGCAGCAGGTCTCCTGTGCGGCGGGCGTTGGCGACGATCTCCTCGTCCTCCATCACCGCCAGGACGGCCAGCCCCGCCGCCATGGCCTGGGCGTTGGAGCCGAAGCTGGCCGAGTGGACGAGGACACGGTCCATGGACGAGTAGACGCGCTTGAAGATCCAGTCCTTGCCGAGGGTCGCCCCCACAGGCACATACCCGCCGGAGAGCGCCTTGGCGACGCAGACCAGATCGGGTTCGACGCCTTCCTCGTGCTGGTACGCGTAGAAGTCACCGGTCCTGCCGAGGCCGGTCTGCACCTCGTCGGCGATGAGCACCGCCTTGTGCCGGTGCAGCAGCTCTTGCGCGGCCGCGAGGAAGCCCGGCGGCGAGGCGTGCACGCCCTTGCCCTGGATCGGCTCGACCACCAGGCCCGCCACATCGCCGCGCTTCAGTTCGCGCCGCAGGGCATCCAGGTCGCCGAGCGGGATCGCGGTGTCCGGCAGCAGCGGTGCGAAGCCGTCGCGGAAGGAGTCCTCGCCGTTGACCGAGAGCGAGCCGGTGGTCAGCCCGTGAAAGGCGTGCTCGCAGTAGAGGATCCTGGGCCTGCCGGTGGCGTACCGGGCGAACTTCAGCGCGGTCTCGACCGCTTCGGTGCCGCTGTTGCCGAAGAACACCCGGTCCAGATGGGGGCTGTGCGCCAGCAGCCGCTCGGCGAGCAGCGCGGGCAGCGGCTGGCAGTCGAAGCGGGTCAGGTCGGGGAGCGAGGCGTCCAGGACGTCATGCAGTGCTTTACGTACGACGGGGTGGTGCCTGCCGAGCCCCATCACCCCGAAACCGGCCAGCATGTCGAGGTAGTCGTTGCCGTCGGCGTCCCAGAAGTACGCTCCCTCAGCCCGCTCGTACATCTTGTCGAAGCCGATGGTGCGCAGCATCCGCGGCAACTGGTGGTTGAGATGGCGGGTGTGCAGTTCGTAGCGTTCGGCGCCGCGTTCCGCCAGGAGCCGCGTCAGGTCGAAGCCCTTGGTGCCGTCCTCGCTCATGC
>DATCWZ010000551.1:0-2537 GCA_036566065.1 Streptomyces sp.
CTTCTCGGCCGAACCTCCCAGCAGGACATCGGGATCGGCGGCGAGCCGTTCCTCGCCGGTCAGCGGATCGAGCACCCAGAGCCGGTTCACGCGGTCGGTTCCGGAGGCGGACCGCAGGAAGATCACCCGCGTCCCGTCAGGTGAGACGGTGAACGCGCGGGGGGCGCCGGACGTGAAGCGCTGAGTCCGGGCCTGCTGGCGGGGGAAGGACAGTCGCTGCGAGGTCATGGCCCCGAAGATAGTTGCGCCCGCCGGTTCGTGCGCCCCTCGTGCTGCTGTGCCCCGATCAATGCGTTGGCACGGATAGTTATGATCCGTAGCGCTGGGTGGGTATGAACCTGCTGGCTCCATGTGTGCTGCCCGTCCCGACCGTACTGATGGAGGTGAACCGCCGTGGCACTCTCGATTTCGGCGGTGGTGCTGCTGGCGATCGTCGTCTTCCTGCTGATCCGGAAATCCGGACTCAAGGGCGGACATGCGGTGGTCTGTATGCTGCTCGGGTTCTACCTCGCGAGCTCGTCCGTGGCACCGACCATCTCGGAGGTGACATCGAACGTGGCAGGCATGATCGGGGGCATCAAGTTCTGACCCGCCCCTGACCGGCTCCCGGCTCGCTCCCGGCTTGCTTACCACCGCTCCCGGCTTGCTTGACGGCTGCGTCGGGGGCGGCCGGTACGCCCGGTGGGCAGGCGGCTCGTAGGGTGGTCCCCATGAAGGACCTACCCGCCCGCCGGCTGCTCCTGGTGCACGCGCACCCGGACGACGAGTCGATCAACAACGGCGCCACCATGGCCAGGTACGCGGCCGAGGGCGCCCTGGTCACCCTGGTCACCTGCACGCTCGGCGAGGAGGGTGAGATCATCCCGCCGGAGCTCGCCCGGCTGGCCGCCGACCGGGACGACACCCTGGGCGCCCACCGCACCGGTGAACTCGCCGCCGCGATGGCCGAACTCGGCGTCACCGACCACCGGTTCCTGGGCGGCGCCGGACGCTTTCGTGACTCCGGGATGATGGGCACCGAGCAGAACCACCGGCCGGGCGCGTTCTGGGACACACCCGTGGACGACGCGGCCGTGTCCCTCGTGGGAGTGATCCGTTCGGTGCGTCCCCAGGTCCTCATCACCTACGACCCCGACGGCGGCTACGGGCACCCCGACCACATCCAGGCGCACCGCGTCGCCATGCGCGCCGCGGACCTGGCCGCCGACCCCGCGTACCGCCCGGAGACCGGCGCCCCGCACACCATCGCGAAGATCTACTGGAACCGGGTGCCCCGTTCGGTCGCCGACGCCGCCTTCGCCGCGCTGCGGGCCGCCGCCCCGCGCGCCTTCCCGCAGATCGCCTCCGTGGACGATGTCCCGGGCGTGGTGGACGACGCGGAGGTCACCACCGAGATCGACGGTACGGAGTACGCGGCGGCGAAGACCGCCGCCATGCGGGCGCACGCCACCCAGATCGCCGTGGGCGGCCCGTACTTCGCCCTGTCGAACAACCGGTCACAGCCCCTTTTCACCACCGAGTACTACCAGTTGGTACGCCCCTCGCCCGGTGGCCGCCGCAGCGACGACGAGCGTGAGCGCGATCTGTTCGCGGGCGTGGACGACCTGACGGACGAACCGGGAACACGGACATGAGCGACAAGCAGCGGCGCGACGCCGCGAGGACCGCCCTGTACGCCGCCCTCGTGCTGCTCGGTGCCGCGGTCGCTCTCGCGGGCACGCTCCTCCAAGCGGCCTGGTTCCCGGGCGGGTTGCTGCTCGCGCTCGCCGCGTCGGCCGGGCTGTTCCTCGGCGGGCGGCTGCTCACCGGCACCCAGACCGGGGCGCTGGTACCGGCCGTGGGATGGTTCATCACGGTGCTCGTGCTGCTCGGCGGCCGTCCCGAGGGCGACTACGTCTTCGCCGACGAACTGGGGCTGGGCCTCTTCCTGCTGGGCGGCATGGTCATCGCTGTGATCTGTGCCACCCTGTCACAGGTGTCGAATTCGGCCACCGGCAACGGGAGAACGGGCGCGTGATGTGCTATGTCCGCTCCCGGAATGCGCCCTTCCGCAGCAGCGGATACGCCCGGCTTTCCGCCGGGCGCGCGATGTGTGCGGGCGGCGGCCAGTATGGTGGTGCGCGCGCCGAGCCGTCCCCTGGCCTGCGGCATGGGGGAAGTACGGGCGGCCGAGCCAATCAGGAGAACCTGCTTTGAGTCGTGAAACTGACAGTTCGTCCTCCGGGCCCAAAGGCCGCGGCGGAGCCGCGTACCCATCGGGCACGCCGCCGTACGGATCACGCCAGTATCCGTCGCTGCACCCGTCACAGGACGGACCCGAGGAGGCTCCGGAGCCTGCGGAGTTGCCCCGGCCCGAGGAGCCCAGAACAGAGACGACGCTGACGACACGCATCCGGATCAACATTCCGGGTTCGCGTCCGATCCCGCCTGTCGTCATGCGTACGCCCATGAGCGATGTCGACGCGGCCGGTGCCCGCCCGGAGACCGAGCGCACGGGCAGCTTCCCGCGCCCCGGCGCCTCCGCGCAGCCGCCCGCC
>DATCWZ010000802.1:0-7669 GCA_036566065.1 Streptomyces sp.
GGCGGGCGGCCTGCGCTGGCTCAACACGGCGGGCACCCGCATCGGCACCACCCTCGACCTGGAGCGCACGGCGCAGGAACTCGCCGAGTTCGTCGTCCCCCGGCTGGCGGACGGCGCGGCCGTCGATCTGCTGGAGACCGTGCTGCACGGCGAGGAGGGCGAACGCGTCACCGGCAAGGGCGTCCCCATCACCCGGGCGATGGCGGTCCAGTCCGTCGAATCGCTGGCCGGCCTCGAACCCTCCCCCGTGGGCGAACTCGTCGACCGCCGCCAGTTGCGCGAGACGCTGCTGAGCACGGAGTGCCTGCGCAGGGGCCGGTCGGTGCTGGTCAGCAGGATGACGCCGGAGGACTACGACCGGGTCGCGCCGTCCGCGAGCGCGGCCCAGGCGATGCTCCGCCAGGGCGTGCACAGCTATATGGCCGTGCCGCTGATCGCCCGCGGGGTGCTGCTGGGCTCCGCCGATTTCGTACGCGCCGGTGACAGCCCGCCCTTCACTCCGGCCGATGTGGAACTCGCCGAGCAGCTCGGCTCCAAGGCGGCCATCTCCATCGACAACGCCCGGCTGTACGGCCGCGAACGCGAGCACGTCGTCTCGCTCCAGCGCAGCCTGCTGCCGCGCGCCACCCCGCACACCCCGGGCCTGCGGGTGCACGCGAACTACGCGCCCGCCTTCGACGCGCACGGCGTGGGCGGCGACTGGTACGACGTGGTGGCGCTGCCCAGCGGGCGTACGGCGCTGGTCGTCGGCGACGTCACGGGCCACGGCCTCGCCGCCGCCGTCACCATGGGGCGGCTGCGCACCGTCGCACGTACGCTGATGACGCTCGACATCGCGCCCGAGCGGGTCCTCGCCCGGCTCGACCTGGCCACCCGGGACCTGGAGGACGACCAGGTCGCCACCTGTCTGTGCGCGGTGTACGACCCGGCCGACTCCAGCTACACCCTCGCGAGCGCGGGCCACCCGCCGCCGCTGCTGGTGGGCCCGGACGGCGTCCCCGCCTTCGTCGACGTGCCCGTCGGCGCGCCGCTGGGCGCCGGGGTCATCCCGTACGACCCGCTGAGGGTCGACAGTCCCGTCGGCAGCGCTCTCGTGCTCTACACCGACGGTCTGGTCAAGACCCGCGCCGACGATGTGGACGTCCAGTTGCGGCACCTGCACGAGGCCGCCGCGGACATGTCCCCCGAGCGGCTCGACGCCGGCGGGCTGCTCACCTCGCTGCGCGGTCCCGACGGCCGCTTCGACGAGGCGGTGCTGCTGGTCGCCAGGAGCTGCCCGCTGCCGCCGGAGGTCACCCTGCGGGTGTGGGACCTCCCGGCGGGCGGTACGTCGGCGTCGGCGGCCCGCAAGCTGGTCAGCGAGCAGCTCGCCCGGTGGAGCCTGGCCGACCTCGTCGATGTCACCGAACTCGTTGTCAGCGAGCTGGTAGGCAATGCCCTGCGGTACGGGGGCGGGCCCGGCCAGCTCCGGATGCTGCGCGACGAGCGGCTCCGGGTGGAGGTCTCGGACACCGGGCCCGACCTGCCGCAGATCCAGCACGCGGATCTGAGCGACGAGGGCGGGCGGGGGCTGCAGCTCATCAACCTGCTGTGTCGCAGGTGGGGTTCGTGCCGGACGGCGGCGGGCAAGGTCGTCTGGGCCGAGCAGAACATCCCGCTCTAGCCGCGGGATACCCGGGACGCGCCGGGAACACGGGAACGGCCCGGGAGGTGGTCCCGGGCCGTTCTCAGGTGGTGCGAGCCGTTCTCAGAAGGTGAGCTTGACGCTGTTGAAGGTGCCGCTGTCGCCGTAGTAGACGTCCTGGATCCGCAGGTTCCAGGTGCCGTTGGCCACCTCGGACGAGGCGTTGACCGTGTAGGTCGCCACCACGTTGTCCGCCGAGTCGCTCCCGTTGGAGTTCTTCAGCCGGTAGGCCGTACCGTCCGGGGCGACGAGGTCGAGGACCAGGTCACCGCGGTAGGTGTGGGTGATGTCGACGGACACCGACAGATCGCTCGGCGCGTTGCCGCTGATGCCGGTGACCGTGACGGGGACGTTGACGGTGCTGTGGTCCGGGATGGCCCTGCTGGTCGTGTTCTCGAAGACCGTACCGCCCGGGTCGCCGCCGCCGGGACGCGAGCCGACGTTGATGGCGGCCCAGGCGTTGGCGACCGCGGTGTACTCGGCGCTGGTGGTGCCGTACAGCTCACCGGCCGCCGCGAGGGTCCCGGTGCGGGCCGACGCGTAGTTCGTGGTCGAGGTGAACTTCGTGGTCAGCGCCCGGTACCAGATCTGCAGCGCCTTGTCCCGGCCGATGCCGGTGACCGGAAGGCCGTCGGAGGTCGGCGAGTTGTACGAGACGCCGTTGACGACCTTGGCGCCGCTGCCCTCGGACAGCAGGTAGAAGAAGTGGTTGGCCGGACCCGAGGAGTAGTGGACGTCCACCCCGCCGAGGCCCGAGAACCAGTTGTCGTACGACGCGCCGTCCTTGCTCGGCTTGTCCATGTAGCGCAGCGGGGTGCCGTCGCCGTTGATGTCGATCTTCTCGCCGACCAGGTAGTCGCCCGGGTCCGCGGCGGTGTTGGAGTAGAACTCCACACCGGCGGCGAAGATGTCCGAGGTCGCCTCGTTGAGGCCGCCGGACTCACCGCTGTAGTTCAGGCCCGCGGTGTTGGAGGTGACGCCGTGCGA
Source organism: Streptomyces sp. (assembly GCA_036566065.1). GTDB lineage: Bacteria > Actinomycetota > Actinomycetes > Streptomycetales > Streptomycetaceae > Streptomyces. The sequence goes on from DATCWZ010000802.1 coordinate 2,672, forward strand.
CATCTCGTGGGCCGCCACGTCCAGCGAGGTCAGGGGCGCGTTGTTGCCGCTGCCGTCCCCGTACGTCATGCAGAAGCAGCCGTCGTCCCAGAAGGCGTTGACGTAGCTGTTGCCGTAGTGGACCCGCGAGTACGCCCCGACGCCGTCGCCGCGGATGCCGGTGCGGCCCATCACGTTCTTGTAGAAGTCCCAGGTCTCGGCCGCGCCGTAGTGGGCGTCCGCCCCTGCGGTCTCCGGGTTCGACGGGCTGCCGTTGCCCCAGACGTCGTCCGGTCCGGAGAACAGCGTCCCGGTGCCGGACGTGCCGTGGTTCAGGTTGTACGTCTTGTGGTTGCCGCGGGTCGTGTCGGTGAGGTTGTACGAGCCCGAGGTGTTCAGGGTGACCTGACCGCTGTACTCAGTGTTGCCGACACCGTTTTCGATGGCCTGCCACTGGTAGAGCGTGGCGCCCGACGAGGCGTCGGTGATGACGTGCAGCGCGCTGGGCGTGCCGTCGTCCTGGAGGCCGCCGACGACGGTCTCGTAGGCGAGCTGCGGAGTGCCCGACGCCATCCAGACGACCTTGCGCGGCGCCTTGTCCGCCTTCGCCTTCTGCGCGCCCTGGGCGGAGGCCGCGCTCAGCGCCTTCTTCTCGGCGGTGGCCGGCGCGACGTCCGCAGTGGTGCCGACGGCCTTGAGCTGGGCGGAGGTGGCGTGGGACGCCTTGATGACGGCCTCGGTCTGGCCGGCCTTCGACTCCGTGACGACCAGGTCGCCGCCGAGCACCGGGAGACCGTTGAGGGTGCGCTCGTACCGGGTGTGCGTGGTGCCGTCGACGTCCTTGACGACATCGCGGACGACGAGCTTCTCCTGCGAGCCGAGGCCGAGTTCCTCGGCGGTGGCCGCCTTGGTGGCGTTGGCCTCGCGGAGGAGTTCGGCACGCTGGGCGGGGGAGAGCTTGGCGGGAAGCGCTCCGGGGTTGGCCTTGGCGGTGGCGGGGAGTGCGGTGGCGGAGCTGTCGGGAGCGGCGATGGCGGTGCCGCTCTGGACACCTACGGCGAGCATGGCGGCTGCGGCTATCAGAGCGCCGGTCGCGGTGGCGCGACGGCTGGGCGTGGATCTCACGCGGACTCCTTCTGCGAGGGGGGCAACAGGCCGGCTTGGGTGAGCCGGTCCGGGCAGAGCAGGCGGTGCGCGGAACGGGGGAAGAGTGGCAGGAAAAGGGTCCGTCTGTCAGGACCGCGTCAACACATTGGCTGGAATTCGTCCGTTGCTGGAAGTGGCGTGTTCGTTAAGCGGACGTTTCGCCGGCGGTCGTTCCGGCGCGGCGGGAAGCACGCGAGGCCGGTCGCGGCCGGAAGCCGCAGGGTGGGTTGAGATTTCGTTCGAATATCCGGAGTCCGAACAACTCAACGCCGAGCGAAGGAGGCCCAAGGCCTGAGACGCCCCCACCCCCCTGGCCGGTTCCCAGCGCCCCCCACTTCCGGCAGGACCCCCCACCCGACGGGAAGACCGCCCGGGCGAGACCCGCCCGGCGGGAGAAGGCCCGGCGGGAGAAAGTCGGGCGGGACACAGCCTGGCTGGATGCGGCCCGGCGGGCTCGGTCAGGCCAGGCTTTCGCGCCAGGCCCGGTGCAGGGCCGCGAACCGGCCCGTGCCGTCGATCAGTTCACCGGGGGTGCCGTCCTCCACGATGCGGCCGTGCTCCATCACCAGCACCCGGTCGGCGATGGCAACGGTCGACAGGCGGTGGGCGATCACCATCGCCGTACGGCCGCGCAGCACGGTGTCCATGGCCTGCTGCACCGCGCGCTCGCCCGGTACGTCCAGCGAGCTCGTCGCCTCGTCCAGGATCAGCACCGCCGGGTCGGCGAGCAGCGCGCGGGCGAACGCCACCAACTGGCGCTGGCCCGCCGAGATCCGGCCGCCCCGTTTGCGTACATCCGTGTCATAGCCGTCCGGCAGCGCGCTGATGAAGCCGTGCGCACCGATGGCCCGGGCCGCGCTCTCGATCTCCTGCGGCGTGGCGTCGGGACGGCCGATCGCGATGTTCTCCGCGATCGTCCCGGAGAACAGGAACGCCTCCTGGGTCACCATCACCACGCCCCGGCGCAGCTCCGCCGTGGCGAGGTCCCGCAGATCGGTGCCGTCCAGCAGGACGCGGCCCCCGGTCGGATCGTAGAAGCGGGCCAGCAGCTTGGCGAGCGTCGACTTCCCCGCGCCCGTCGAGCCGACGACGGCGACGGTCTGCCCGGCCGGCACGGTCAGCGTGAACCGGGGCAGCACCTCCCCGCCCGTACGGTAGGCGAACCGCACCCCGTCGAACACCACATCCCGGCCCGGGTGTTCACCGGCACGCACCGGGAGCGTCCGGGGGACGACGGGCTCGGGGACGGCGGGCGTCTGGGCCAGCAGACCCGCGATCTTCTCCAGGGACGCCGCCGCCGACTCGTAGGAGTTGAGGAACATCCCGAGCCGGTCGATCGGGTCGTACAGCCGCCGCATGTACAGCACCGCGGCGGCCAGCACACCCAGCGCGAGCGTCCCCGACGCCACCCGGTAGGCACCCCACAGCACCATCCCCGCGACGGCCGTGTTGGCGACGAGCCGCGAGCCGACGACATAGCGGGCCATTTCGAGCAGCGCGTCGCCGTTCACCCGCTCATGACGTCCGTTGAGCACGCCGAAGTGCGCGTCGTTGGCTTCCTCCCGGCGGAACGCCCGTACGGGACGGATCCCGTTCATCGTCTCCGCGAACGTGACGATGACCGCGGCGATCGCCGTCGAGCGCGCCGCGTAGACCTGGGACGCCCGCCGCCGGTACAGCCGCACCAGCAGATACAGCGGCACGAAGGACAGCACCGCGATCGAGCCGATGCCGGGGTCCAGCCACAGCAGCATCAGCGAGATCGATACGAACGACAGCACCACGCCGATGAGTTCCTGGAGCCCCTCGCTCAGCAGTTCGCGCAGCGACTCCACATCGGAGGTGGAACGCGAGATCAGCCGGCCCGAGGTGTACCGCTCGTGGAAGTCCACGCTCAGCGCCTGCGCGTGGCGGAAGATCCGGCCGCGCAGGTCCAGCAGGACGTCCTGGTTGATCCGGGCGGCGGCGCGGATGAAGGCGTACTGGAGCAGGCCCGCCCCGGCCGAGCAGACGGCGTAGCCGACGCCGACCGCGATCAGCGGCCCGTAGTCGCTGCCCCGGAAGGCGGGCACGCCGGTGTCGATGGCGTACGCGACCAGCAGCGGCCCCGTCTGGACGGCGGCCTGCTGGACCAGCAGGAGGAGCGCGGCCACGGCGACCCGGCCGCGCATCGGCGCGAGCAGCGACATCAGCAGCGCCCAGGTCGCCCCGCGCGGCGCGGGCAGCGCGTCCCGGTCGAACGGGTCCCCGGTGTCCGGGAGCGGGCCGAGGAGGGGCTGTCCCGTCCCCGTCAGGTCGTCGTCGGCGAGCGCCGGTCCGTCAGCGGTGGCACTGGTCACAGGGTGCTGCCCTCCTCGGCTGGGGTGTGGTCCGCACGGTCGGCGGTCTCCCCGGCGCCCGACATCAGCCAGGCGTACTCGGCGCTGGTGCGCAGCAGCTCCTGGTGGGTGCCGACCGCGCTGATCCGGCCCTCGGACAGCAGTGCCACCCGGTCCGCGAGCATCACCGTCGACGGCCGGTGGGCCACGACCACGGCCGTGGTCCGTTCCAGTACGCGCCGCAGCGCCGCCTCGACCAGCGCCTCCGTGTGTACGTCCAGGGCCGACAACGGGTCGTCGAGCACCAGGAAGCGGGGCCGGCCGACGACCGCACGGGCCAGCGCGAGACGCTGGCGCTGGCCGCCGGACAGGCTCAGGCCCTGCTCGCCGACCTGGGTGTCGATGCCGTACGGCAGGTCGTACACGAAGTCGGCCTGGGCGACGGCGAGCGCACGCCGCAGTTCCTCGTCGCCCGCGCCGTCGGCGCCCATCAGTACGTTCTCCCCGACGGTCGCGGAGAACAGCGTCGGTTCCTCGAACGCCACTGACACCAGCTCGCGCAGTCGGGCCAGGTCCATCGCGGCGATGTCCTCGCCGTCCAGCAGGATCCGCCCCCCGGTCACCTCGTGCAGCCGGGGCACGAGCGCCGTGAGCGTGGTCTTGCCGGACCCGGTGGCCCCCACGAGCGCCATCGTCTCGCCGGGACGGACGCGCAGATCGATCCGGGCCAGTACGGGGGCGGAGCCCGGCTCGGCGTCGGGATAGCGGAACTCGACCCCCTCGAAAACCATGCCGGAACCGCCCGCTCCGCCCGCCGCGGCCGATTCGCCCACGGCCCGTTGCCGCTCCGGCTCCGCGTCCATCACCTCGAAGTACCGCTCGGTCGCCGTGGCCGACTCCTGGCTCATGGCCAGCAGGAAACCGATCGACTCGACCGGCCAGCGCAGGGCCAGCGCCGTCGTGAGGAAGGCGACGAGAGTCCCGGCCGACAGCGCGCCGTCCGCCACCTGGACCGTGCCGAGTATCAGCGCCGCGCCGATCGCCAGCTCCGGGATGATGGTGATGAGCGCCCAGATCCCGGCCAGCAGCCGCGCCTTGGCCAGCTCCGTGCCGCGCAGCCGCCGCGCGAGCCCGTCGAAAGCCAGGGCCTGACTGCGGTGCCGCCCGAAGCCCTTGACGATACGGATGCCGAGCACGCTCTCCTCGACGAGCGTCGTCAGATCGCCGACCTGGTCCTGCGCCCGGCGCGCGGCGAGCGAGTACTTCGTCTCGAAGAGCGAGCAGAGGATCATCAGCGGCACCGCGGGCGCCAGGAGCACAAGACCGAGCGACCAGTCCTGCGCGAACAGGATGACGAAACCCACCACGATGGTCGTGCCGTTGACCAGCAGGAAGGTCAGCGGAAAGCCCAGGAACATCCGCACAAGCGCCAGGTCCGTGGTCCCGCGGGACAGCAACTGCCCCGACGGCCAGCGGTCGTGGAACGCCACGGGGAGCCGCTGCAGCCGGCTGTACAGACCGGCGCGCATCCGCGCCTCGACGCCCGCCAGCGGCC
>DATCWZ010000114.1:0-4241 GCA_036566065.1 Streptomyces sp.
CAAGACGTGGACGGATTGTAAGGATCAGAAGCTCATCAAAACAGTGTGCGGTAAATGAAATTGACCTTCGTCCACCTAATGGCAAATGATCTCGGCACCGATTCCACCCGAATGCAGTAATGGGCCAGATGCATTGCCGGGTGCGCGACGGGCAGGGTTTCCCGTAGATCGTCGATCAAGGGGAATGCGACAGTAATGCGAAAAAGGCCCTGCTCAGCAGGGCCCGGGGAAAACAAATCATGCACGCGCCCCAGAGCGGGGGTGCGCGCCCCCGCCGGGGCGCCGTACGTCAGGGAAGCACCGTCGCCGGTGTCTTCGGCCAGCTCATCCGGATCACTCCGCCATGCGGGCCGGATCGGACCTCCACATCGTCGACCAGTCCGCTGATGACCGCGAGACCCATCTCGTCCTCGGCCTCGCTCTCGCGGTCCGCCTCGCCGGGCGTGTCGCCACTCTCTTCCCCGGCTGCGGTGTCGCTTTCCGGGCCGAACACTCCGTCACCGACCTCGATGGAGAAGGTCTTCTCCTCCTCGATGAGCACGACGGTGACCGGCGCGGTGACGTCATGGTTGCGATGGAGCCCGACGGCGCGGCTGCACGCCTCGCCGACGGCGAGTCTCACCTCGTCGAGCACCGCCTCGTCCACACCGGCCCGCCGTGCCACCGCGGCTGCCACGAGGCGAGCCGTCCTGACGTGTTCGGGCTGGGCGCTGAACCGGAGTTCAACGGTTGCCATGCGATCCCCCTCGAACGGTAGGGCGTGCAACTCAGAAGCCCGGGCGTGGCGCCCGGTGCCCCTGCTCTCCTCCGGAACCCGACGAAGCCGGCAGCCGGCCCATGGCCGGCCACCTGCCCATGGCGGCCCGTCTGCTGCCGCCGGTCGGCCTGTCACTGCCTCGCCTGCCGGCCGGGGAACGGCCGACCTGCTCCCGACGGGTCAGTCGGTGGCCGCGACAGCCTCGTCGACCGTGGTGTGAATGGGGAACACCTTGGTCAGACCGGTAATCCGGAAGATCTTGAGAATGCGCTCCTGGTTGCAGACCAGGCGCAACGAGCCCTCATGGGCCCGCACTCGCTTCAAACCGCCCACGAGCACGCCGAGGCCGGTGGAGTCGAGGAAGTCGACACCTTCCATGTCGACAACCAGGTGGTAGCTGCCGTCATTCACCAACTCGACCAACTGCTCGCGCAGCTTGGGCGCGGTATAAACATCAATCTCGCCACCGACCTCGACGACCGTACGGTCGCCACCAGGGCCGGACACATTGCGAGTCGACAGGGACAGGTCCACGGATCCTCCAGCACCTTGCTATCGAGCGGTCGCCCCTCAGTCTCCCCGGCGGAGGCCAGGGGACGGATCGCCAGCCGCGATGGCATTCAATCACTTACCAGCAGCCATGTACGACGCCTTGGGACCATTGTCCGTCATGCCGGTGACACACTCGGTGTCGATGGCCAAGAATCACCGTCCCAGTCGCCCACCCGGGAGCGGGGGCTCCCGCCCCTCTCCCGCCATGATCCTCGACCGGCTCGCCACGGGGGCGGACCGGGCCGCGCGCATCACTCATACGGAGCACTTGCCCCCGCGAACGGGAAGCCATGCCATCTGGCCGGACCGCATCCGGCCGGAAGTGATCGCGGCGATCCGGGAAGCCGGTATCGACCATCCGTGGACGCATCAGGCAGCCGCCGCCGAACATGCCCTGGACGGTGAATCCGTCGTGATCGCCACCGGAACGGCCTCCGGCAAGTCGCTCGCCTACCTGGCCCCGGTCCTCAGTACCCTCCTGGACGGCTCGGAGGCCCCGAACGGCCGCGGCACGACCGCGCTGTACCTGGCACCCACCAAGGCCCTCGCCGCCGACCAGCGGCGCTCGGTGAAGGACCTGGCGGCGCCGCTCGGCAGCGCGATCAGAGCCGCGGTCCACGACGGGGACACACCGGTGGAAGAACGCGAATGGGTGCGCCAGTACGCCAACTATGTGCTGACCAACCCCGACATGCTGCACCGGGGGATACTCCCGTCCCATCCTCGCTGGGCCTCCTTCCTTCGTGCCCTGCGCTTCGTCGTGATCGATGAGTGCCACACCTATCGTGGTGTCTTCGGCTCGCACGTCGCCCAGGTACTGCGCCGCCTGCGCCGCCTGTGCGCCCGCTACGGCTCCGATCCGGTGTTCCTCCTGGCCTCCGCCACCGCGGCGGACCCCTCGGTCGCCGCAGGCCGCCTCACCGGTCTTGCCGTCAAGGAGGTCGCCGACGACGGCTCCCCCCGCGGTGAGATGGTCTTCGCACTCTGGGAACCCCCGCTGACCGAGCTGCACGGCGAGAAGGGCGCCCCGGTCCGCCGCGGCGTCACGGCCGAGACGGCGGACCTGCTCACCGATCTGACACTGCAGGGCGTCCGCTCGGTCGCCTTCGTGCGCTCCCGGCGTGGCGCCGAGCTCGTCTCCGTCATCGCCAAGGAGCGGCTGGGCGAGGTCGACCGGACCCTGCCGAAACGGGTCGCCGCCTACCGCGGGGGCTACCTCCCCGAGGAACGCCGCGCCCTGGAGGGCGCCCTGCACTCCGGCGAACTGCTCGGCCTGGCCGCCACCACCGCACTGGAACTCGGCATCGACGTCTCCGGCCTGGATGCCGTCGTCATCGCCGGCTATCCGGGCACCCGGGCGTCCTTGTGGCAGCAGGCGGGCCGGGCAGGACGCGCCGGGCAGGGTGCGCTGGCCGTCCTGGTGGCACGGGACGACCCACTGGATACCTTCCTGGTCCACCACCCGGAGGCGCTGTTCCAGCAGCCCGTGGAGTCGACCGTCCTGGACCCGGACAACCCGTACGTCCTCGCCCCGCATCTGTGCGCGGCCGCGGCGGAGCTGCCACTGACCGAGGCCGACATCGCACTCTTCGGCCCCGCCGTTCCCGCGCTGCTGCCGCAACTGGAGACCGCGAAGCTGCTGCGCAAACGGGTGTCGGGCTGGCACTGGACCCGCCGCGAGCGGGCCGCCGACCTCGCCGACATCCGCGGCGGGCGCGGGCGCCCCGTCCAGATCGTCGAGGTGGGCACCGGCAGGCTGCTGGGCACGGTCGACGAATCGGCCGCGCACACCGCCGTCCACGAAGGTGCCGTCCATCTGCATCAGGGCCGGACGTATCTGGTCCGCACGCTCGACCTGGCGGACTCGGTCGCCCTGGTCGAGGAGGCCGCCCCGCCGTACTCGACCATCGCACGCGACACGACCGCCATCGCCGTTCTGGAGACCGACACCGAGGTCCCGTGGGGTGACGGGCGGCTCTGCTTCGGTTCCGTGGAGGTCACCAACCAGGTCGTCTCCTTCCTGCGTCGCAAACTGATCACCGGAGAGGTGCTGGGCGAGACCAAGCTCGATCTGCCTCCCCGCACCCTGCGTACCCGTGCGGTGTGGTGGACGGTCACCGAGGACCAGCTAGACGCCGCCCGTATCGGCCCGGAGATCCTCGGCGGCGCGCTGCACGCCGCCGAACACGCGTCGATCGGCATGCTGCCGCTGTTCGCCACCTGTGACCGCTGGGACATTGGCGGCGTCTCCGTACCGCTGCACCCGGACACCCTCCTCCCGACCGTCTTCGTCTACGACGGGCACCCCGGCGGCGCGGGATTCGCCGAGCGTGCCTTCCACACGGCCCGTACGTGGCTGGCGGCGACCCGCCAGGCCATCGCGTCCTGCGAGTGCGAGGCGGGCTGCCCTTCCTGCATCCAGTCCCCCAAGTGCGGCAACGGCAACGAGCCGTTGCACAAACGAGGCTCTGTACGCCTGCTCACCGAACTCATCCGAACCGCACCCCCGGACCCCACCAACCCCTGACCCCCCTCGGCAGCCGGACACCCCACCCGCGCCCCACCGACAGGCGCCGGGGGCGAAGCGGCGGAGCTGAGAGAGCCGCTCTGCGGACGCCCCGCCCGACGCGGCAGCATGGAGGGACACGGCGCCCCATCCCTCCCGTGCACCGCGGCGTCCACACCGGCACCTGCGACTCTACGAGCCGCCCCCCTCGCCTTCGGGCCCGATGACAGCCTCCGGATGCCGTACGGCGCCACAGGCAGCGCTACCAACGCCCGCTGCGGGCCTCCAGTGGCGTGCGGCGACTCACCGGAGCAGTCCGCGCGACCCCTCCGCGGCCCCGGCCGAGGTCCGCTGCGGCATGACCGCCGACTCGGGTGGGCCTGCTGCGCCGGGCAGGTGTGCAGTGGCAGGCAGGACCCGCGCCTC
>DATCWZ010000838.1:0-4903 GCA_036566065.1 Streptomyces sp.
CCGCCCGCCCGGCGCCCGGTCCGCGAGCTCGGCAACGGGCCGACGGACCTCGCACTGCTGGCCAGCGCCGCCGACCGGGCCGCCCGTTCGGTCAACGCCGAGCGGCTCCCTCCGCTCATCCCGTTCCCCTCCTGATGGACCGTCGGCTTATGTGATGACATGACGTCACGAGCCCATCACGATCGGCCCGTTGACCGCGATGGCGGTATTGCGGCGCCCGTGCCCCGGGCGTAGGACTGTGCGCTACGTGCACATACGCACAGAAGAGACGGGGCAGGAATGCGCACAACCCTTCGAATGCGTAGGACCGTGCTGGTGTTCACCGCGATCGGTGCACTGGCTCTCGCGGGCTGCGGCAGCGGCGGCGGGAACAAGGACAAGACAGGCGGGAACCCCGGTACGGACACCACGGGTTCACCGAGTGTCGTCCTGCCGAAACTGGACGGGCAGAAGGTCTCCGTCGCGGCCGTCTGGACGGGCCCCGAGCAGGCCAACTTCACCAAGGTGCTGGACGAGTTCGAGAAGCGCACGGGGGCGACCGTCACCTTCGTCCCGGCGCAGGACCCGATCGTCAACTTCCTCGGTACGAAGATCGCCGGTGGCCAGCCGCCGGACGTGGCGATGATCCCGCAGGTCGGCGCGATTCAGCAGGCGGTGGCCAAGAAGTGGGCCAAACCGGTGGGCGCCGCGGCGAAGACCGAGCTGAGCAAGAATTACGCGCAGGTCTGGCAGGACCTCGGCGCGGTGGACGGCACCCAGTACGGCGTCTACTTCAAGGCCGCGAACAAGTCCCTGATCTGGTACAACGCCAAGGCATTCGAGAACGCGGGCGCCTCCGTGCCCAAGACCTGGAAGGACTTCATCTCCACGGCCGAGACGATCTCCGCCTCCGGAGTCACCCCCGTCTCGATCGGCGGCGCGGACGGCTGGACCCTCACCGACTGGTTCGAGAACGTCTATTTGTCCCAGGCCGGCCCGGAGAAGTACGACCAGCTCGCCCAGCACAAGATCAAGTGGACGGACCCCTCCGTCAAGGACGCCCTGACCACACTCGCCCAGCTGTTCGGCCAGCCGAACCTGATCGCGGGCGGAGCCGACGGGGCGCTGCAGACCGAGTTCCCGGCGTCCGTCACCCAGACGTTCACGGGCGGTGACCAGCCGAAGGCCGCGATGGTGTACGAGGGCGACTTCGTCGCCATCAACATCGCGCAGACCAAGGCGAAGATCGGCACGGACGCCAAGGTGTTCCCGTTCCCCGCGGTCGGCGCCGAGTCCCCCGTGGTGACCGGCGGCGACGCAGCGGTGGCGCTGAAGGACACCAAAGGCGCCCAGGCGCTGCTGACCTGGCTGGCCTCCACCGACGCGGCGCAGATCTGGGCCCGGGCGGGCGGGTTCGTCTCGCCGAACAAGGCCCTGGACTTCTCGGCCTATCCGAACGATGTGCAGCGCAAGATCGCCCAGGCGCTGATCGCCGCCGGGAACAACGTCCGGTTCGACATGTCCGACCAGGCCCCGCAGTCGTTCGGCGGGACGCCCGGCAAGGGTGAGTGGAAGATTCTCCAGGACTTCCTGAAGAACCCGAAGGACATCGCGGGGACCCAGGCGAAGCTGGAGTCCGACGCGGCCAAGGCGTACCAGAGCTGACGGGATGACGACAGCGACCGCGGGGGGCTCCGGCGCGGCGCCCCCCGCCGAGAGGCGTCCCCCCGACCGCGTACGCACACGCCGCGGCGTCACCAGCACCCGGAGGACCATCGCGGCGGTGTTCCTGCTGCCGGCCCTCGTACTGCTCGGCGCACTCGTCGTCTATCCGATCGTGTACTCCGTCTACCGGTCGTTCTACGACCAGGCGGGCACGGGCTTCGCCGGATTCGGCAACTACACGGCACTGTTCACGGACGACACCATCCGTACCGCCGTCAAGAACAACGCGATCTGGGTCGTGTTCGCACCGACGACCGCCACGGTCCTCGGGCTGATCTTCGCGGTGCTGACGGAACGGATCCGGTGGGGTACGGCGTTCAAGCTGGTCGTCTTCATGCCGATGGCGATCTCCATGCTCGCCGCGGGCATCATCTTCCGGCTTGTGTACGACCAGGCGCCGGAGCGCGGGGTCGCCAACGCCGTGGCGGTGGGCGTCCACGACACGTTCGCCACGTCGTCGGTCTTCCCGAAGGCGCATCCGCTGCCCGTCCATCCGCTGAAGGCGGCGAGCGGGGGCGCGTTCGTCACCAAGGCGCCGGCGAAGGCCGGTACGCCACTGCTGCTGCCGCTGGTGGGTGTGGCGCCCGCGAAGATGCCCGACGACGCCAGGCCCGCGAAGACCCCCGCCCCGCAGGAGGGGAAGATCACGGGCACGGCGTGGCTGGACTTCACCCGGGGCGGCGGCGGCACTCCCAATACCGTCGACCCGAAGGAACTCGGTCTCAAGGGCCTCACCGTGCAGGCCGTCAGGGACGGCAAGGTCGTCGCGTCGGCGACGGCGGGCTCCGACGGGGCGTTCGCCCTGCCCGCCGCCGCGGACGGTGCGCTGATCCGGCTGCCCGCGTCGAACTTCCGCGAGCCGTACAACGGCGTCGACTGGCTGGGGCCCTCCCTGGTGACGCCCGCGATCATCGGCAGCTACGTCTGGATGTGGGCGGGCTTCGCGATGGTGCTGATCGCGGCGGGCCTGGCCGGGCTGCCGCGTGAACTGCTGGAAGCGGCCCGGGTGGACGGCGCGAACGAGTGGCAGGTGTTCCGCCGGATCACGGTCCCGCTGCTCGCGCCGGTCCTGGCTGTGGTGCTGGTCACCCTGATGATCAACGTACTGAAGATTTTCGACCTGGTGTTCATCATCGCGCCGGGATCCTCCCAGGACGACGCGAATGTGCTGGCGCTCCAGCTCTACCGGTCCTCGTTCGGCACGGACGCCGATCTCGGCATCGGCAGCGCGATCGCGGTGCTGCTGTTGCTGCTGGTGATCCCGGTGATGCTGTTCAACGTGAGGCGGATACGGAAGGAGGGGCGCCGATGACCGCGACCGGGACGGTCAGGGCCGAGCGGCCGCTCGGCGCGCGGATCGCGGCCGTCGCGGGCGGCGGGGTCATGCGGGTCTTCCTCGTCCTGGTGGCCCTGTTCTGGCTGATGCCGACCATCGGGCTGCTGCTGTCCTCGCTGCGGCACGCCGACGACATCGCGGCCGACGGCTGGTGGACGGTCTTCACCGCCCCGTCCGAACTCACCTTCGACAACTACCAGCGGCTGCTCGACAATCCGACCATCACCGATTCCCTGCTCAGTACGGTGATGATCACCGTCCCCTCCACCGCCCTGGTCGTCGTGATCGGCTCGTTCGCCGGATACGCCTTCGCCTGGATGGACTTCCCCGGCCGCGACTGGTGGTTCCTGTTGGTCGTCGGGCTGCTGGTGGTCCCCGTGCAGGTCGCGCTGATCCCGGTGTCGAAGCTCTTCGGCACCATCGGGATCTTCGAGACGACGCTCGGCGTAGTGCTGTTCCACACCGCGTTCGGGCTGCCGTTCGCGATCTTCCTGCTACGGAACTTCTTCGCGGAGATCCCCCGCGAACTCCTGGAGGCCGCACGGCTCGACGGGGCGGGCGAGATCCGCCTGTTCACCCGGGTCGTGATGCCGCTGGGCGGCCCGGCCATCGCCTCACTCGGGATCTTCCAGTTCCTCTGGGTGTGGAACGACATGCTCGTCGCGCTGATCTTCGCCGGCTCCGACGCGCGGCCGATCACCGTGGCGCTGCAGCAGCAGGTCCGCCAGTTCGGCAACAACATCGACGTCCTGGCGCCCGGCGCCTTCGTGTCGATGATCATCCCGCTCGCCGTGTTCTTCGCCTTCCAGCGCCAGTTCGTCTCCGGCGTGATGGCGGGAGCCGTCAAGTAACCGCACCAGCACAGGTGTTCGTCAACACGAGGACGGCCCCATCACCCTTGGTCGGGCCGTCCTACCTCGTATTTCCCTCGAATGCCATATTCCGCGTAACCATGTCACTCCATCGGCCGTTTGCGGGCCACCTGCCCGCCCGCGAGCCACCCTGGATGTGTTGTGCCCCGGTTCAGTGTCATCGTCCCCGCCTACCGGGTCCAGTCGTACCTCCACGCGTGCCTCGACTCCGTACTGAACCAGTCCTTCAAGGACTACGAGATCATCGTGGTCGACGACTGCTCACCGGACGCCTGCGGCCCCATCGCCGACGAATACGCCGCGCGCGACCCCCGCGTCGACGCCGTCCACCTCCCGCACAACTCCGGCCTGGGCCCCGCCCGCAACGCCGGGGTGGCCAGAGCCACCGGTGACTACCTGCTCTTCCTGGACGGCGACGACACCCTGACCCCGGAGGCGCTGCAGACCATCGCCGACCGCCTCACGGAGACGGGCGGCCCGGACGTCCTCGTCTACGACTATGTCCGTACGTACTGGTCCGGCGAGAGCGTCCGCAACACCTACGCCCGCCATCTCGCCGAAACGGGCCCCCGCTCCTTCCGGCTGGCCGACCGGCCGGAACTCCTCAAGATCCTCATGGTCGTCTGGAACAAGGCGTACCGCCGCGAGTTCATCGAGGCCCAGGGCTTCACCTTCCCGCCCGGCTACTACGAGGACACCCCTTGGACCTACCCGGTCCTGATGGCCGCGGGCTCCATCGCCGTCCTCGACGCGGTATGCGTCGGCTACCGGCAACGGCGCCGGGGCAACATCCTGTCCACGACCACCAGGCGGCACTTCGACGTATTCGACCAGTACGACCGGGTCTTCGCCTTCATCGACTCCCGCCCCGAACTCGCCGCCTGGCGACCGGTGATATTCCGCAGGATGCTCGACCACTTCTCGACCCTGTTCACCTCGCGCGGAAGGCTGCCGCGCGGCACCCGGGCCGCGTTCTTCCGCCGCGCCCGCG
>DATCWZ010000160.1:0-6912 GCA_036566065.1 Streptomyces sp.
CGGCCTCCGGCTCCTCGCCGGTCATTGGGGTCTCCCCTGCTCGAGCGGAGCCGAGAGCTCGGGGAATGAATACCAGGCCCGTCTCGAACAGGGCCAGGTCGTGGCTGCCGCGGCCGTCGTTGCGCCGCAGCGCCCCGAGGAGGCCGGGCAGCAGCGTGGTGCGCAGCGCGGGCTCCTCGTCGGAGAGCGGGTTGACGAGCTCGACCGTGCTCCGGCGGGCGTCGTCCGCGTCCAGGCCGAGCTGGTCGAGGACGGTGTGACCGATGAACGGGTAGTTGAGCGCCTCGACATAGCCGGATCCGGCGAGCGCCCGTCCGACGCGGCGGTGCAGCCGCTGCCGGGCGGTGAGCCCGCGGCCGGACGGCGGGGTCGGCAGGGTGGACGGGAGGTTCTCGTACCCCTCCAGCCTGATGACCTCCTCGGCCAGGTCGTTGGGCTCGGTCAGGTCGGGGCGCCAGGACGGCGCGGTGACGGTCAGCTCGTCCTGCCCCTCGACGTCGCAGCCGACCTGCTGGAGCCGGCGTACGACGGTCTCGCGGCCGTAGTCGACACCGGCCACCTTGTCGGGGTGGGACGCGGGCATCGCGATGGTACGGGGCGCGGACGGGGCGGCGATCTCGGTGACGCCCGCCTCCGCGGTGCCTCCGGCGAGGAGGACCAGCAGGTCGACAGTGCGCTGCGCGGCCGCGGCGGCGGCCTGCGGGTCGACGCCGCGCTCGAAGCGCCTGGACGCCTCGGACGACAGCTTGTGCCGCCGCGAGGTCCTGGCGATGGACAGCGCGTCGAAGTGCGCGGCCTCGATGACGACCTCGGTCGTACGGCTGTCCTCGGACTGGGCGTCCGCGATCTCCGTGTTGGCGCCGCCCATGACACCGGCGAGGCCGATCGGCCCGCGGTTGTCGGTGATGACGAGGTCCTCGGCGTCCAGGACCCGCGCCACGCCGTCCAGGGTGGTGAGCTTCTCGCCCTGCTGGGCGCGGCGCACCCCGATCGGCCCGTCGACGCGGGTGCGGTCGTAGGCGTGCAGCGGCTGGCCGAGCTCGATCATCACGTAGTTGGTGACATCGACGGCGAGCGAGATGGGGCGCATCCCGGCCTTCTGCAGCCTGCGCCGCAGCCAGATCGGGGACCGGGCGTCGGGCTGCAGTCCGACGACGGTGCGGGCGGTGAAGCGGTCGCAGCCGACGGGGTCGGAAACCTTGACCGGGTAGCCGTACGCGTTGGGCGCGGGCACGTCGATGAGCGCCGGGTCACGCAGCGGCAGGCCGTAGGCGGTGGCGGCCTCACGGGCGACGCCGCGCATGGACAGGCAGTAGCCGCGGTCCGGGGTGACGGCGATGTCCAGCACCTCGTCGACGAGCTGGAGCAGCTCGATCGCGTCGGTGCCGACCTCGTGCTCGGGCGGCAGCACGATGATGCCGTGCGTGCCGTCGTCGCCCATGCCGAGCTCGTCGGCGGAGCAGATCATGCCGCAGGAGACCTTGCCGTACGTCTTGCGCGCGGCGATCGCGAAGTCGCCGGGAAGGACCGCGCCGGGAAGGACCACGACGACCTTGTCGCCGACGGCGAAGTTACGGGCGCCGCAGACGATCTCCTGCGGCTCGCCCGTGCCGTTGGCGGAGCCGACGTCCACCGTGCAGAAGCGGATCGGCTTCTTGAAGCCCTCCAGCTCCTCGATGGTCAGCACCTGTCCGACGACCAGGGGGCCCTTGAGGTCCGCGCCGGTCTGCTCGACGGTCTCGACCTCGAGTCCTACGGCGACGAGCTTGGCCTGTACGTCACGGCCGGTCTCACTCGCCGGCAGGTCGACGTACTCACGCAGCCAGGAAAGCGGGACGCGCATCAGATCTCCATCCCGAACGGCCGGGTGAACCGGACGTCACCCTCGACCATGTCTCGCATGTCTTCGACGTTGTGGCGGAACATCAGCATCCGTTCGATGCCGAACCCGAAGGCGAATCCGCTGTACTTCGCGGGGTCGACGCCGCAGGCGATGAGCACCTTGGGATTGACCATGCCGCAGCCGCCGAGCTCGATCCAGCCCTCGCTGCCGCAGGTGCGGCAGGGGCGGTCCGGGTTGCCCACCGAGGCGCCACGGCAGACGTAGCAGACCATGTCCATCTCGGCGGACGGCTCGGTGAACGGGAAGTAGTTCGGCCGCAGCCGGGTCTTCATGTCCGGCCCGAAGAGCGCCTGGACCATGTGGTCGAGGGTGCCCTTGAGATCGGCCATGGTGAGGCCCTCGTCGACGGCGAGCAGCTCGATCTGGTGGAAGACCGGGGTGTGCGTGGCGTCGAGCTCGTCGGTGCGGTAGACCCTGCCCGGGCAGACCACGTAGACGGGGGGCTTGCGGCTGAGCAGGGAGCGGGCCTGGACCGGCGAGGTGTGCGTACGCAGCACGACGCCGGACTCGTCGTCCGCGGTGCCGTCGGCGCCCCGGACGAAGAAGGTGTCCTGCATCTGCCGGGCCGGGTGGTCGGGCACGAAGTTCAGGGCGTCGAAGTTGAACCACTCCGCCTCGGCCTCGGGGCCCTCCGCGATCTCGTAGCCCATCGCGACGAAGACGTCGGCGACGCGCTCCATGAGGGTCGTCAGCGGGTGGCGCGCACCGGCCAGGACGCGGTCGTGGGGCAGGGTGACGTCCACCGCCTCCTCGACCAGCACCCGGGCGTCCCGCTCGGCCTCCAGTTCGGCCTGGCGGGCGGCGAGGGCCTTGGAAACGGCGCCGCGGGCCTGGCCCACGCGCTTGCCTGCCTCAGCCTTGGCCTGCGGCGGCAGTGCGCCGATCTCCCGGTTGGCGAGCGACAGGGGTGAGGTGCCACCGGTGTGCGCGGTCTTCGCCTGGGCGAGCGCGTCGAGGTCGCCCGCGGCGGCGAAGGCGGCGAACGCCTCGTCCCGCATGCGCTCGATCTCTTCCGGTTTCAGTGCCTCGACCTCGACTGGGTCGTACGACTTGTTCGGTGCCGACATCTCTTCCCGTGCTTCCGATTGGCTGATACTGCCACTTTCCGGGGGACACCCCCGGACCCCCGGTGCCCCGCTCGACGATTGAGGGACGCAAAGGTGCCAAGGGCCGAGTCTAAAGGGTCGCCGGGTGGCGAAGGAGCCCGTGGGCAGCTCAGACCAGGTAGGCCGGGGTGCTCACGGGCAGGATAAATCGGAACTCGGCGCCGCCGCCGGGGCCCCGGGCGACGGTGATCGTGCCGCCGTGCGCCTCGACGATGCCCTTGACGATGTACAGGCCGAGGCCGGTCCCGCCGCGCTTGCTGCCCCGCCAGAAGCGGGTGAAGACGCGGCCCATCGACTCTTCGGGGATGCCGGGGCCTTCGTCGCTCACGGTGACTGCCGTTCCTGTCTTCTCGCCGTTCTCCTCCGACGACGGGGCGACCTCAATAGTGACGGTTCCCTCGCCGTGACGCACCGCGTTTTCCAGCAGGTTGCCCAGGACCTGGTCGACCTTGTCCGGGTCGGCCCACAGCGCGGGCAGCGGCTGCCTGGTGCGGACGAGGAAGCGGTCCGGCGCCTGGCCGTTCGCCGTCAGAGCCTGGACGTGGCGTTCGACGGCGGCGGAGATGTCCACGGGCTGGCGGCGCAGCTCCAGCCGTCCCGAGTCGATACGGGAGATGTCGAGCAGCTCCGCGATGAGCCGGTTGACGCGGTTGGCGTCGGCGTCGACGGTCTCCAGCATCAGCCGCTTCTGGTCGTCCGTGAACCGCTCCCACTTGGCCAGCAGGGTCGCGGTGAAGCCCTTGACCGAGGTCAGCGGGGAGCGCAGCTCGTGGGCGACGATGGCGATCAGCTCGGCGTGGCTGCGCTCATGGCGGCGGCGCGCCTCGGTGCCGCGCAGCGAGACGACCAGCCGGCGTACCGGCCCGGTCGGGTGCTCGCGTACGTACCGCGCGGAGACCAGAACCTCCCGGCCGCCTGGGAGCAGCAGATTCCGCTCGGGCTGGCCGACCCGGGTGGCGAGGCCGTCGTACGGGTCGGTCATGGCCCACCAGCGTCGCCCTTTGAGGTCCTCCAGGGGCAGTACGCGCTCCAGCGGGCGGCCGAGCGCGGCGGCCCTGGGGATGGCGGTGATCCGTACGGCCGCGGCGTTGAAGCAGATGACCCGGCCGGTCTCGTCGGCGACGACCAGGCCGTCGGGCAGGTCGTCCGCCCCGATGCCTGTTTCCGGGCCTGTGCCGGTACCGGCTTCCTCCGGCGGGTCGTCGATGGCGCGCACGGCGGCCGTGTGTGTCTCCCGCGGCCTGCTCATGCCGACAGCCATATACGTGTACCCCACCTCTCGAACCGGTGCAGTGGGCCCCCGAGTTCGCCACCCTACTAGTCACCGGCCGGGCCGCGACACCCTGCGGGGACGCACCGGCCGGTGTGGCTCGGACCGATCGGTGACATGCCGGTACGCAGGACGGCTCAGGCCGTACGGTGCGGGCGCCTGGCCCGTGCGGAGGCGTAGAGGCACACGGCGGCGGCTGTGGCGAGATTGAGACTCTCCGCCCGGCCGTGGATCGGCACCCGGACCACGGCGTCGGCCAGTGCCCGGGTCTCCTCGGGCAACCCCCACGCCTCGTTGCCGAACACCCAGGCGGTGGGCCCGCCCATGGTGCCCGCGTCGAGTTCGTCGTCGAGGTCGTCGTCGCCCGCGCCGTCGGCCGCCAGGATGCGTACTCCGGCCTCGCGCAGCCCCCGTACGGCGTGTTCAACGGGTACGCCGACGGCGACGGGCACATGGAACAGGGAACCGGCCGACGCCCGTACCGACTTGGGGTTGTACAGGTCCACGGACGCGTCGGTCAGCACCACGGCGTCGGCGCCTGCGGCATCGGCACAGCGCAGCACCGTACCGGCGTTGCCGGGGTCGCGTACGTGGGCGAGTACGGCGACCAGCCCGGGCTTCGCCGCGAGGATCTTCTCGAACGGTGTGTCCAGGAAGTGGCAGACGCCGATCAGGCCCTGCGGGGTGACGGTCTGCGACAGGTCGGCGAGGACATCGCCGCCCGCCAGATGGACCCTGGCCCCCGCAGCGTGGGCGGCGTCGATGATGGCGCCGTACCGCTCGGCCGCCTCGACGGTGGCGAAGAGCTCGGTCAGTGTGGGCCTGCCGTCGCTGTCCCGGTGTCCCGCGGCCTCGCGCACGGCCTGTGGCCCCTCGGCGATGAACCTGCGTTCCTTGCTCCGGAAGTTGCGCCGGGCCAGCCGCCGGGCGGCGGCGACGCGCGGCGATCGCGAAGAGATCGGTTCGGGGGAGCCCATGATCGCGGCAAGCCTCTCTGAGTGCGCTGTGCGTGCGCTCTGTGTGTGCGTAAAACGGCGTGCAACGCACCGGACCCGCAGACGGCTGGCGCCTGCGGGTCCGGCTCGAAACCTGGAAGAGCTGCCTGGATCAGGCGACCTTCGGGGCGTTGACGTCGCTCGGGAGGGCCTTCTGGGCAGCCTCGACGAGGGCGGCGAACGCGTTGGCGTCGTTGACCGCGAGCTCGGCCAGGATCTTGCGGTCCACCTCGATGTTGGCGGCCTTCAGACCCTGGATGAGGCGGTTGTACGTCATGCCGTTCTGGCGGGCAGCGGCGTTGATGCGCTGGATCCAGAGCTGGCGGAAGTCGCCCTTGCGCTTCTTGCGGTCGTTGTAGTTGTAGACCAGGGAGTGGGTGACCTGCTCCTTGGCCTTGCGGTACAGGCGCGAGCGCTGACCGCGGTAGCCGCTGGCGGCTTCGAGGATCGCCCGGCGCTTCTTGTGGGCGTTGACCGCCCGCTTGACGCGTGCCACTTTTAACTCCTTGCAGCGGGGCTGGGTGGTCGCGGTTCAGACTCACCCGGCCCGGAAACGAATTGGTCCCGGTCGGATCGAGGTTCCGCCTCCGGCTTCACCGGGGGCGGCATCCTCACTTGCCGAGAAGCTTCTTGACCTTCTTGGCGTCGACCGGAGCCACGACGACCGTGCCGGTCAGCGAGCGGGTCTTCTTGGACGGCTTGTGCTCGAGCAGGTGGCGCTTGCCGGCCTTTTCACGAAGCACCTTGCCGGATCCGGTGATCTTGAAGCGCTTGCTGGCACCGCTGTGCGTCTTGTTCTTCGGCATCGCGCCGTTCTCTCCTCGTCAGTGGCGCCCCTCACGGTGCGGGCACCGGACTGCAGGGGCGTCAGATCTCTGGTGGTTCCCGAGGGACCTGGGGGCGCCTGGATGGCGGTCCCCGAGGTCACGCCTCGGAAGGTGTCTCGGCCGGAGCACCCTCGGACTCGGCGCCGGGCGTGTTGCCCTGTCGCTCCGCCTTGCGGGCGGCCTGGGCCTCGCGGGCCTCGGCCATGGCTTCGGTCTTCTTCTTGTGCGGGCCCAGGACCATGATCATGTTCCGGCCGTCCTGCTTCGGGTTGGACTCGATGAATCCGAGGTCCTCGACATCCGAAGCGAGACGCTGGAGCAGCCTGAATCCCAGTTCCGGGCGGGACTGCTCACGACCACGGAACATAATCGTGATCTTGACCTTGTCGCCCTGCTTGAGGAACCGGACGACGTGACCCTTCTTGGTGTCATAGTCGTGCGGGTCGATCTTCGGCCGGAGTTTCATCTCCTTGATGACCGTGTGCGCCTGGTTCTTGCGCGCTTCACGGGCCTTCATGGCCGATTCGTACTTGAACTTCCCGTAGTCCATGAGCTTGCACACGGGCGGACGGGCTGTCGCCGCTACCTCGACCAGGTCGAGGTCGTACTCCTGTGCCAGCTCCAGGGCCTTGGCAAGCGGAACAATCCCGACCTGCTCGCCGCTGGGACCGACAAGTCGCACCTCGGGAACGCGAATCCGGTCGTTGATGCGGGGCTCGGCGCTGATGGATCCTCCTCGGTAGCACCACGCGACCGCCTGGCGGACAGCCACGTAACGTCTGTTTACGTGGACCAACCGAGCCGGGGAACG
>DATCWZ010000835.1:0-3754 GCA_036566065.1 Streptomyces sp.
GGGCGTGGGTGGCGGCGCGGGTGCGGATGGAGTAGTGGTACTGCTCTGGCCCCACTTGATGGTACCGTTTTGGTATGGCCATGAACCTGCGTCTTCGCGACGACCAGACCGAAGCACTCAAGCAGCGGGCCGAGCAGGAAGGCACCAGCATGCACGCGATAGTGCTCGCGGCCGTGGATGACTACCTGGCCAGGACAGCCCAGCAGGCCATGGTCCGCAAGACGGCGAAGGAGCAGGCCGCCAAGTGGAGCGAGCTGATGGAGCGGCTCAAGTGACCTGTGTCTATCTGTCTTCCGAGGACATTCTCGTCATCGCCGGGTATGCGTGTGGCGACATGCAGGTCGTCGTGCGTGACGCCGGGCTCCTGGAGTCGGCGGCGCACCGCCCGTCCGCGGCCATGTTCGGCGAGGAGGCGTACCCGGATCCCGTCGACAAGGCCGCTGCGCTTCTCCAGTCACTGGCGATCAACCATCCGTTCTTCGACGGCAACAAGAGGACCGCGTGGTTGTCCTGCGTGACGTTCCTCGCGATGAACGGCGTAGATCTGCGTCCGGACATCGACGCCGCGGAACGCCTGGTCATCGCCGTCGCCACCGGTGAGATCGACGAGGTGAAGGCCATCGCCCAAGGGCTGCATGAGCTGGTCGTCCCCGACGTGTGACGGGTGTCGCAATCGCGTGTGCTGTGGTGAGGTCCGGGGTCGTCCGGGGCCGGGCCCCCGGTAGGGTGGCCCGGTTGTCGTATCGCGTACGGGCCCTGCCCGGACCCGTGAGCGGCAGCGACCCACGTACCCGAGAGACCCGAACCGGAGACCGTGACTACTACCGCCTCCCACAACCTCTCACCCGCCTTTCCCGGCCGCGCCCCCTGGGGCACGGCCGGGAAACTGCGTGCCTGGCAGCAGAGCGCCATGGAGAGGTACATCCAGGAACAGCCGCGCGACTTCCTGGCGGTCGCGACGCCCGGCGCGGGGAAGACCACCTTCGCGCTGACCCTCGCGTCATGGATGCTGCACAACCATGTGGTGCGGCAGATCACCGTCGTGGCGCCCACCGAGCACCTCAAGAAGCAGTGGGCGGAGGCGGCGGCCCGGATAGGGATCAGGCTCGACCCCGACTACAGCGCGGGGCCGCTCAGCAAGGACTACCACGGGGTGGCGGTGACGTACGCGGGCGTCGGCGTCCGCCCGATGCTGCACCGCAACCGGTGCGAACAGCGCAAGACCCTCGTGATCCTCGACGAGATCCACCACGCCGGTGACTCGAAGTCGTGGGGCGAGGCATGCCAGGAGGCGTTCGAGCCGGCGACCCGGCGGCTCGCGCTGACCGGTACGCCGTTCCGGTCGGACACCAACCCGATCCCGTTCGTGGCGTACGAGGAGGGCAAGGACGGGATCCGGCGTTCCTCGGCCGACTACACGTACGGCTACGGCAACGCGCTCGCCGACGGTGTCGTACGCCCCGTCATCTTCCTCAGCTACAGCGGCAACATGCGCTGGCGCACCAAGGCCGGGGACGAGATCGCCGCACGGCTCGGCGAGCCGATGACCAAGGACGCCATCGGGCAGGCGTGGCGCACGGCGCTGGCGCCCACCGGTGACTGGATCCCCAATGTGCTGGCCGCCGCCGACAAGCGGCTGACCGAGGTGCGCAAGGGCATTCCGGACGCGGGCGGGCTCGTCATCGCCACGGATCAGGAGGCGGCACGTGCGTACGCCAAGATCCTCAAAGGTATCTGCGGCGAGAAGGTGACCGTCGTCCTCTCCGACGAGAAGTCCGCCTCGAAGCGGATCGACCGGTTCACCGAGGACGGATCGCGCTGGATGGTCGCGGTCCGAATGGTGTCCGAGGGCGTCGATGTTCCCCGCCTGGCGGTCGGGGTGTACGCCACGACGATCTCGACCCCGCTGTTCTTCGCCCAGGCAGTCGGCCGTTTCGTACGGTCGCGGCGGCGCGGCGAGACGGCGTCCGTATTCGTACCGACCATCCCGATGCTCCTGGAGTTCGCGAACCAGATGGAGGTCGAGCGGGACCACGTACTCGACAAGCCGAGGAAGAACGGAGGCGAGGAGGACCCGTTCGCGGAGGAGGACAAGCTCCTCGCCGATGCCGAGCGGCTCCAGGACGAGGAGACCGAGGAGCAACTGCCCTTCGAGGCGCTGGAGTCCGACGCGGTGTTCGACCGGGTGCTGTACGACGGCGCCGAGTTCGGGATGCAGGCGCATCCGGGCAGCCAGGAGGAGCAGGACTACCTGGGTATCCCGGGGCTGCTCGAACCCGACCAGGTGCAGTTGCTGCTGCAGCGGCGGCAGACTCGGCAGATCGCGCACAGCCGCCAGCGGCCGGCGTCGGAGGCCGACCTCCTGGAGAAGCCGGCCGGTGCGCGGCCGGTGGTCACGCACAAGCAGTTGCTGAGCCTGCGCAAGCAGCTCAACACGATGGTGTCGGCGTACACGCACCAGAGCGGCAAGCCGCACGGGGTGATCCACACGGAGCTGCGGCGGGTGTGCGGCGGGCCGCCGAGCGCGGAGGCCACGGCGGGGCAGATCCAGGACCGGATCTCGAAGGTACGGGAGTGGGCCACCCGTATGCGGTGAGCGGGTACGGGTGAGGCCGGCCGGCCCGGTGCGGGGAGCGGATGTCCCCCCGTCCCGGGCCGGCTGTTTCCGTTCGTAGACGTGTGCGAGGTGTGAATGGCCGGTGTGAATGAAAAAATTTTGTTCACCGTGGGTTAACGCTGGTTCACCTCAGGTGTACGCAGCGTCGCGGACACGTTGTCCGACATGGACGCGCGTAGACGTCCGCGTTCCGGACGGTTTCGCGCTGACCGGCGGTTATGCTCCGCCGTCAACTTGACGTTCTGTGGAACGCCCGGATTCTGGACGAGGTCTTCCGCTGAGCGGACCGGCTCGCTACGGTTCCGGAAATGTGAACGCCCCGTGGCACTGTGGCCGCGGAGCGCAGCCGGTGCAGGGCCAGTCGGCGGCCTCTCCGTGCGTCGCCGCAGGGTCCGGTGACGCGATGTCCGGTGGAGAGCCGCCCCAGTCAGCCAGAGGAGAGGGCGTCGTGACCGCCGAGACTTCCCAGACGCTCGATCGGGGACTCCGTGTCCTCAAGCTGCTTGCCGATACGGATCACGGCCTGACCGTCACCGAGCTGTCCAACAAGCTCGGCGTCAATCGCACCGTGGTCTACCGCCTGCTCGCCACCCTGGAGCAGCACTCCCTGGTCCGGCGCGATCTGGGCGGCCGGGCGAGGGTCGGGCTCGGTGTGCTGCGCCTGGGCCGTCAGGTTCATCCGCTCGTCAGGGAGGCGGCGCTGCCCGCGCTGCGTTCGCTGGCCGAGGACATCGGGGCCACCGCGCACCTCACGCTGGTCGACGGGACGGACGCCCTCGCGGTCGCGGTCGTCGAACCGACCTGGACCGACTACCACGTCGCCTACCGGCCTGGTTTCCGGCACTCGCTGGACAAGGGCGCCGCGGGCCGGGCGATCCTCGCGGCCCGGCAGAAGACGGTGGTGGACCACCCCGGCTACACGCTGACGCACGGCGAGCTCGAAACGGGCGCGAGCGGGGCGGCCGCGCCGCTGATCGGGGTCTCCGGCGTGGAGGGCAGCGTGGGCGTGGTGATGCTCGCCGACGCCGTACCGGAGCGCGTGGGGCCGCGCGTGCTCGACGCGGCCCGCGAGGTGGCGGACGCGCTGAGATGAGCGTGCGCGCGGCGGCGGTCAGGATCACCCGGGCCCGTGCTCGT
>DATCWZ010000857.1:0-7399 GCA_036566065.1 Streptomyces sp.
GGCGGGCAGCAGATCCCGGACGGCTCCCAGTCCCGGTTCCTCTCCCTGCTGTACGGCGAGCTCGTGCCCCTTCCCGGCGGTGGCGCCCGGTGCACCCTGGCCAGCGCGGGGCACCCCCTGCCGCTGCTGCTCAGCCCCGACGGCTCCGTACGGCCCGCCGCCGAGCCGCAGGTCCTGCTCGGCGTGATCGAGGACGTGGCGTACGAGAGCCGGTGCTTCGACCTGACACCCGGCGACAGCCTCCTCTGCGTCACCGACGGGGTGACGGAGAGACGCTCAGGCCCGGTGATGTTCGACGACGGCGACGGGCTCGCCCGAGCCCTGGAGGGCTGCGCCGGGCTGTCGGCGGACGGGATCGCCGACCGGATCAAGCGGGCCGTCCACGCCTTCGCCGAGTGCCCGCCCGACGACGACCTCGCCCTGTTGGTGCTCCAGGCCGACTGACGGCCCCGGGAGCGGTCCGGGGCGGGGGCACCGCGGGCGGCGGGTGACAATGGCGGTATGCCTTCCGTACTGCCCGATGGTGAGCCCGTGCCCGACGACGGGTCCCTGCCCCGCCATGCCCTGGAAGGCGCCGCCGAACGGCCGCTCGGTTTCTATCTGCACGTGCCGTACTGCGCGACCCGCTGCGGATACTGCGACTTCAACACCTACACCGCCACCGAGCTGCGCGGCTCCGGCGGCGCCCTGGCGTCCCGGGAGAACTACGCCGCCCATCTGATCCAGGAGGTCCGCCAGGCCCGCACGGTGCTCGGCGACGACCCGCGCCCGGTGCGGACCGTCTTCGTCGGCGGCGGTACGCCCACGCTGCTGCCCGCCGCCGATCTCGTACGGATGCTGGCGGCGATCCGCGAGGAGTTCGGGCTCGCGGACGACGCCGAGATCACCACCGAGGCCAATCCGGATTCCGTCGGCCCGGCGTATCTGGCGGCGCTGCGGGAAGGCGGCTTCAACCGGGTCTCCTTCGGCATGCAGAGCGCCAAGGAGCACGTCCTGAAGGTCCTCGACCGCACGCACACCCCCGGCAGGCCCGAGGAGTGCGTCGCCGAGGCGCGCGAGGCGGGCTTCGAGCACGTCAACCTCGACCTCATCTACGGCACCCCGGGGGAGTCCGACGACGACTGGCGGGCCTCGCTCGACGCGGCCATCGGCGCGGACCCCGACCATGTGTCGGCGTACTCCCTGATCGTCGAGGAGGGCACCCGGCTCGCCCGGCGCATCCGGCGCGGCGAGATCCCCATGCCCGACGACGACACGCACGCCGACCGCTACCTCATCGCCGAGGACGTGCTGACCGCGGCGGGCTTCACCTGGTACGAGGTGTCGAACTGGTCCCGTACGCCCGAGGGCCGCTGCCTGCACAACGAGCTGTACTGGCGCGGCGCCGACTGGTGGGGCGCGGGACCGGGCGCGCACAGCCATGTGGGCGGGGTGCGCTGGTGGAACGTGAAGCACCCCGGGGCGTACGCACAGGCGCTCTCCGAGGGGCGCTCACCGGGCGCCGGGCGCGAGATCCTCCCGGCGGAGACCCGGCGGGTCGAACGCATCCTGCTGGAGCTCAGGCTCGTCGACGGATGCCCGCTGTCGCTGCTCGCCCCGGCGGGGCTCGCGGCCGCCGGACGGGCCGTCACCGAAGGGCTGCTGGAGCCCGGCCCGTACAAGGACGGCGGCGCGGACGGCCGTGCGGTGCTCACCCTGCGCGGGCGCCTGCTGGCCGACGCGGTGGTGCGGGACCTGGTGGACTGAGCGGTACGGAATCCCGGGGCCCGGGTCTCAGCCCTGGCCCGCCGGTGCCGTGACGAAGTCGATCAGCTCCTCCACCCGCCCCAGCAGCTCCGGCCGCAGATCCCGGTACGAGCGCACCCGGGACAGGATGTGCCGCCAGGCGGCGCCCGTGTTCTGCGGCCATCCCAGCGCCCGGCACACTCCCGTCTTCCAGTCCTGGCCGCGCGGCACCACCGGCCACTCGGCGATGCCCACCGACGACGGCTTCACGGCCTCCCACACATCGATGAACGGATGCCCCGCCACCAGCACGTCCGCGTCCGAGACCTGCTCCGCGACGCGGGACTCCTTGGACCCCGGCACCAGATGGTCCACCAGGACACCCAGCCGGGCATCCGGACCCGGGGCGAACTCGCGCACGATCGCGGGCAGATCGTCGACGCCCTCCAGATACTCCACCACCACACCCTCGATCCGCAGATCGTCGCCCCAGACCCGCTCGACCAGCTCGGCGTCGTGCCGCCCCTCCACATAGATCCGCCCCGCCCGCGCCACCCGGGCCCGCGCCCCGGGCACCGCCACCGAGCCGGAGGCCGTACGAGCGGGACCGGCGGACCCGGAAGGACCAGTAGCGGACGGTTGTACGAGAGTGACGACCCGGCCCTCCAGCAGGAAGCCGCGCGGCCCCATCGGGAACACCCGGTGCTTGCCGAACCGGTCCTCCAGGGTGACCACCGGCCCCTGGGCCGTCCGCTCGCACCGGATCACCGCACCGCAGAAACCGGTGGAGACCTCCTCCACGACCAGACCGGGTCCGGCCGGGACCTCCGGGGCGGGGGCGGACCGCTTCCACGGCGGGGTCAGGTCCGGCTGGTAGCTGCGCATGGCACGACGATAGAGGGCGCCCTGCTCACCGGTGGGAGAGGCGCCCGGCTCACTCCACGCCGAACAGCGCCGCGAGGTGCCCGCGCTGCCTCCGTACGAACGAGGCGTCCACCACCGCCCCGTGCCCCGGCACATACAGCGCGTCCTCGCCGCCCAGCGACAGCAGCCGGTCCAGCGCGGCGGGCCAGCGCGAGGGCACCGCATCCGGGCCCGCCTGCGGCTCGCCGGACTCCTCCACCAGGTCCCCGCACAGCACCACTGCCGGCGAGCCCGGCACCAGCACCGCCAGGTCGTGCCCGCTGTGCCCGGGACCCACATTCGCCAGCAGCACCTGGAACCCGCCGCCCAGGTCGAGGGTCCACTCCCCGCACACCTCGTGGTGCGGGGCCACCAGCACATCCGCAGCCTCGGCCGCGTCCCGCGCCGGCACCCCGTGGCGCACCGCCTCTGCCCGCAGCTCCTCCGCCCCGCGCCGCAGCAGACCGGCCACCCCGACCGCCCCGTACACCCCGGCCCCGGCGAACGCCGCTGTACCCAGCACATGATCGAAATGCGGATGGCTCAGTGCGATATGCGTCACCCTGCGGCCCAGCAGCCGCTCCGCCTGCCCCCGCAGCTCCGCGCCCTCCCGCAGCGAGGAACCGGTGTCCAGCAGCAACACGCCGTCCGGGCCCGCCACCAGTGCGGCTGTCGCGTCCCACCCGGGAAGGCGTCGCCGCCCGATACCGTTGCCCAACCGCTCCCAGCCGAGCTCTTCCCAACAGACGTCCATACAACGACGCTATCGGCATCGACCTGCGCGGTCTCGCTGTGGAGGGACCGGCACACCCTTGCCGGTGGGGCACCCCGCCCCCGTACACTGAGCGTGGGATTGCTGGCACTCGAATGCGTAGAGTGCCAGGCGGGTACGGAGAATCACCGCTGGAGGTGTGCGCGATGCTGAGCGAACGCAGACTCGAAGTTCTGCGCGCCATCGTCCAGGACTATGTCGGCACCGAGGAGCCCGTCGGCTCCAAGGCGCTCACGGAGCGGCACAAGCTGGGGGTCTCCCCGGCGACCGTCCGTAACGACATGGCGGTGCTGGAGGACGAGGGCTACATCGCCCAGCCGCACACGAGCGCGGGACGCATCCCGACGGACAAGGGATACCGCCTCTTCGTCGACCGGCTGGCGGGCGTCAAGCCGCTGTCCTCGCCGGAGCGGCGGGCGATTCAGAACTTCCTCGACGGCGCGGTCGACCTCGACGACGTCGTCGGCCGGACGGTACGGCTGCTGGCGCAGCTCACCCGCCAGGTCGCCGTCGTGCAGTACCCGTCGCTGACCCGCTCGACCGTGCGGCATGTGGAGCTGCTCCCGCTGGCCTCCGCCCGGCTGATGCTCGTCCTCATCACGGATACCGGCCGCGTGGAACAGCGTATGATCGACTGCCCCGCACCGTTCGGCGACACCCCTCTGGCGGATCTCCGCGCCCGGCTCAACAGCCGGGTCGTCGGACGCCGCTTCTCGGATGTCCCGCAACTGGTGCAGGACCTGCCGGAATCCTTCGAGAACGAGGACAGGGGAATCGTCTCCACGGTGCTCTCCGTCCTTCTTGAGACTCTGGTCGAGGAGACGGAGGAGCGGCTGATGATCGGCGGCACCTCCAACCTCACCCGTTTCGGGCACGACTTCCCTGTGATGATCCGCCCGGTGCTCGAAGCACTGGAGGAGCAGGTCGTGCTGCTGAAGCTGCTGGGTGAGGCCAAGGACTCGGGCATGACCGTACGGATCGGGCACGAGAACGCCCACGAGGGCCTCAACTCCACGTCCGTGGTCGCGGTCGGCTACGGTTCGGGCGACGAAGCAGTCGCCAAGCTCGGCGTGGTCGGACCGACCCGCATGGACTACCCCGGAACGATGGGAGCGGTACGCGCAGTGGCACGTTACGTCGGACAGATCCTGGCGGAGTCGTAAGTGGCCACGGACTACTACGCCGTACTCGGCGTGCGCCGCGACGCCTCCCAGGACGAGATCAAGAAGGCATTCCGCAGGCTCGCCCGCGAGCTGCATCCGGATGTCAACCCGGATCCGAAGACCCAGGAGCGGTTCAAGGAGATCAACGCCGCTTACGAGGTGCTGTCGGACTCGCAGAAGAAGCAGGTCTACGACCTCGGCGGCGATCCGCTCTCCGCGAACGGCCATGGGGCAGGAGGGTTCGGAGCCGGCGGCTTCGGCAACTTCAGCGACATCATGGACGCGTTCTTCGGTACGGCGTCGCAGCGCGGGCCCCGCTCGCGCACCCGGCGCGGCCAGGACGCGATGATCCGGCTGGAGATCGACCTGGCCGAGGCGGCGTTCGGCACGACCAAGGACATCCAGGTCGACACGGCCGTCGTCTGTACGACGTGCAGCGGCGAGGGCGCCGCGCCCGGCACCTCCGCGCAGACCTGCGACATGTGCCGCGGCCGCGGTGAGGTCTCCCAGGTCACCCGGTCCTTCCTCGGCCAGGTCATGACCTCGCGGCCCTGCCCGCAGTGCCAGGGCTTCGGTACGGTCGTGCCGACCCCGTGCCCGGAGTGCGCCGGTGACGGCCGCATCCGCTCGCGCCGCACCCTCACCGTGAAGATCCCGGCGGGCGTCGACAACGGCACGCGCATCCAGCTCGCGGGCGAGGGCGAGGTCGGCCCCGGCGGCGGCCCTGCCGGCGACCTGTACGTCGAGATCCACGAGATGTCGCACCCGGTGTTCCAGCGGCGCGGCGACGACCTGCACTGCACGGTGACGCTGCCCATGACGGCCGCCGCGCTGGGCACGCAGGTGCCGCTGGAGACGCTGGACGGCCTGGAGGAGATCGACGTCAGGCCCGGCACCCAGTCCGGCCAGTCGGTCCCGCTGCACGGGCGTGGCATCACGCATCTGCGGGGCGGCGGGCGCGGCGATCTCATCGTGCATGTCGAGGTCATGACCCCGACGAAGCTCGACCCCGAACAGGAGCGCCTCCTGCGTGAACTGGCGCAGTTGCGCGGCGAGGAGCGCCCCATGGGCCAGTTCCAGCCGGGGCAGCAGGGCCTGTTCTCCCGGCTGAAGGACGCGTTCAACGGGCGCTGAGCCCGCGTTCGTTCCAGCGTTCCGCCTGACACCGCACAGCCCGCCGGCACCCCGCCGACGGGCTATGCGGCGCACGCCGGACCCTGAGCGGGCACTGGGTGGCTGATGTCGGCGCGTCGTACGGGACGTGGCACGATTGCCGTTATGTCCTCAGCGCTCACCGACCTCTGCCGGTATCCGATCGTGCAGGCCCCGATGGCGGGCGGTGTCTCGTCCGCGCAGCTCGCCGGGGCCGTCGCCGAAGCCGGAGGGCTCGGCTTCCTCGCCGCCGGGTACAAAACGGCCGACGGCATGTACGACGAGATCAAAACGCTGCGCGGGATGACCGGCCAGCCATTCGGCGTCAACCTCTTCATGCCCCAGTCCGGGCTCGCGGACCCCAGCGCCGTCGCGGTGTACCGGAGCCAGCTCGCCGCCGAGGCCGCCTGGTACGAGACCCCGCTGGGCGACCCGGTCCCCGGCGGCGACGACGACTACGAGGCGAAGACCGCGATCCTGCTGGAGGACCCGGTACCCGTCGTCTCCTTCACCTTCGGCTGCCCGAGCCGCGACATCCTCGACGCGTTCGCCGGCGTCGGTACGTTCACCGTGGTGACCGTCACCTCGCCCGAGGAGGCGCAGGCCGCCCAGTGGGCGGGGGCCGACGCGGTCTGCGTCCAGGGCATCGAGGCGGGCGGCCACCAGTCCACGCACCGCGACGACCCTCAGGCGGGCCCCTCCGGCACCGGCCTGCTCAGCCTCGTCGCCCAGGTCCGCGAGACCGTACAGCTCCCCATCATCGCGGCGGGCGGGCTGATGCGCGGCTCCCAGATCACGGCGGTGCTCGCGGCCGGCGCGGACGCGGCGCACATGGGCACGGCGTTCCTGGCCTGCCACGAGTCGGGGGCGCATCCCCTGCACAAGCAGGCCCTGACCAACCCGCTGTTCGCGCGGACGGCCCTGACCCGGACGTTCTCCGGGCGCCCCGCGCGCAGCCTTGTCAACCGCTTCGTACGCGAGCACGGGCCGTACGCCCCCGCCGCCTACCCACAGGTGCACCATCTGACCCGCGGGCTGCGGAAGGCGGCGGCCCAGGCCGGTGACGCCCAGGGCATGGCCCTGTGGGCCGGGCAGGGCCACCGGATGGCGCGCGAACTGCCCGCCCGGGAACTGATCGCCCTGCTCGTCGCCGAGATGGAGGCCGCCCGCACGGCGGTGAACATCAGGTCCGTCCGGTGACGGCTCCCGTCTTCGTCGTCGAGCGGATGCCCGCTGAGGACGACTTCGTCCTGGACGGCCCTGAGGGGCGGCACGCCGTGTCCGTGAAGCGGCTGCACGCCGGGGAGAACGTCGTCCTGACGGACGGGCGGGGCCGCTGGGCGGAAGGCGTCGTACGGGCGGCCGAGGGCAAGGACCGGCTCCTGCTCACCGGCTTGCGGCCAGTCCATGAGGAACCCGAACCCACGCCGCGTATCACCGTCGTCCAGGCCTTGCCCAAGGGCGACCGCGGCGAGGTGGCCGTCGAGACGATGACCGAGACGGGCGTCGACGCGATCGTGCCCTGGCAGGCGTCGCGCTGCATCACGCAATGGAAGGGCGAACGGGGAGCCAAGGCGCTGGGCAAGTGGCGTGCCACCGCGCGCGAGGCGGGCAAGCAGTCGCGCCGGGTGCGGTTCCCGGAGGTGGCGGACGCGATGACGACCAGGCAGGTCGCCGCGCTGCT
>DATCWZ010000625.1:0-5653 GCA_036566065.1 Streptomyces sp.
CGCAGCGCGAGGCGGGCTCCCGCGAGCGCTGCGAGTACCGGATCACGGTCGCATCCGATCAGCGTGGCCGGGGTGCCGGCGGGGGCCGCGGCCAACAGGTGCCCGGTGCCGCAGGCCGGGTCGAGAACCGTAAGCGCGCCGTCATCGTCACCCGTGGCCTGCCCCCTGGCCCGGACGAGAAGCGCGAGATCGGTCATGAGCTCGGCCAGCGGCTCGGGGGTGGTACTGATCTGCCGCACGTTGACGTCGAGCCAGCGCCGCAGCAGGAACTCGTAGGTTTCCGCCGGGCCTTCGCGCCGCCCGAGTTCCAGCGCCTGGCCGACCAGCTTCCGCGCCTGATCGGACAGGCCGGGAAGGTCCGCCGGACCGAGTTCGCCCGCGGTCTTCCGCTCTGCGCCGTCGCCGCTCAGCAGCCGTCCCGCGGCCGCGACCGCCAGGCCTGTTTCGTCGCGGCTGCCGAGTGCCTCGAACTGGGGCCAGAGCCACTGGAAGAGTTCCAGTCCGCGTAGCTGCTCGATGAGCATGTCCTGGGTTACCGGGTGGTTCGTTCCTCCGCGGTGTCGACCCCGACAAGGAGGCGCGCGACGAGACGGTCGTGCGCCGTCTGAAGTCCAACGTCACCAACCCGGACGGCACGCCCCGCTTCCGCACCGCTCGCGAAGGAGAGATCTGGGCCAACCCCGACTGCGGCCTGAAGACCCGCGGCTGGCCCGAGGTACGCGCATCGCTCGAACATCCGGTCGCGGCGACCAGGGAGATCCGCTCCACGCTGCCGTCGCTACCCCCTACGTCCTGACCGTTCCACCGTAACGGGGGCGTCACGCCGGGCAGCCAGGGGGATCGCAGGTAGGATTAATGGCATGAGCGAGCCCACCGGGAAGTACTCGATCACCATGCCGCGCGACATCGCCGAGGCGGCCAAGGCCCGTAGTGGTCCGTCCGGCCTGTCCGCCTATGTGGCCGCCGCCGTCACCCGCCAGATCGAGCGTGACAATCTCAACGAGGTCATCCAGGTGGCCGAGGCCGAACACGGGCCGATCAGCGAGGCCGAGATCCAGGCGCTGCGCGACCAACTCCACCGGGCCCGGCTGCAGACCCGGAAGAGCGCTGCGTGACGCGCTCCCCCGCCGAGCCGGGCGGCACGCTCGTTCTCGACAGCGAGGGGCTGGCCAAAGCCGTGTCCCGCGATCGTACGGTCACCGCCTGGCTCGCTCTCGCCCGCGCCGACGACCTGCGTGTGATCACGTCCGCTGCCACCCTGGTGGAGGTGATCCACCCTCGCATCAACCGTCCGGCCCTGGAGTGGATCCTTTCCCGCCTGGTCATCGAGCCGGTCACCGATTCGATCGCACGCCGCGCTTCCACCCTGCTCGCCGACGCCGGCCTGCACGGCCACACGTACGCCATCGACGCCATGCTCGGCGCGACTGCCCTGGCCTCACCCGGGCCCGTCACGGTGCTCACCTCCGATCCGGAAGACCTCAGCGCCCTGTGCGGCGGGCTCGTCACCGTCATCAAGATCTGACCGGCGGACACGCTGAGCCGGGTACGTCACCTGCCCGTCCCCGTCTACCCTGGGCTGCGCGCCCCACTTGCCCAGTTCGTGTACGTGGGGCTCGCTCTCCCCGAGGATGTGCCGCACGGTCCATCCGTGTGCGGCGAGGGTGTTCGCGATCAGCAGCCGGTGGCAGCGCCACGGCATCGGCTCCCCGCACATGACGGCCACCCGGCTGCGGGCCGCGAGAGCGGTCAGGCGGTCGATGCCGCGCCGGTACTCCGGGAGCAGGGTGTAGTCGGCGTAGTTCTTGAAGCTCGGGTTCTTCCAGCCGGCGTTGACGGCCGGGTCCACGTCCTGCTTGCGCCGCCTGCCGCCCAGTTCCTCCAGGTGTACGTACGCGATACCGGCCCGCTCCAGCCACTCGCGCATCGCCTCACGCGCGAACTGTGGACTCCTGCGCGAACCGGGCCGGGCCCGGACATCGGCCAGCACATCGATGCGCTGTGCGTCGAGCAGCCCGATGAAGACCGCCTCCGGACACGTCCAGTGCCCGACCGTCCAGATCTCGCACATCGCATGCCCCTCGCATCGGACGCTGCCTGCGTACCCGCGCTGGGCGGGTACCCGGCTTCGTCGATGCGACACGGGAGGAGCTCGATGACCAGCACATTCCCGGCCGGGCGCAGCGCACCGCGGCCGGGCGGCCTCCTCGGTCACACGGACGGGGGCCCGGTCAGCGGCCGAGTTCCGCGCGGGAGCGGATCTGCATTCCGGGGCGCCTGCGGTGGACGGTGAAGTAGCACAGCCCCTCGTCGCTCGCCGTGATGCGGCGCGACGAGCCGTGGGGCATCCACATCAGGTTGCCGACGGTGAGCTGTTCGGTCCGCTCGGCCGTGTCCATCGTGCCGTGGCCCGCCACGACCATCAGGAGTACATCTAGGTCGGGCTCGGCGTGCGTCTCGACGACCTGGCCGGCCGGCAGGTGGATGACGTTGGCGTCGAGCTGGCGGCCCGCCTCGGCGAGCTTCCACAGCGCGCCCGACGGGAGGGAATCGTGTCCGGTGAGCTCGCGGACGTTGCACAGGGGGCGCACCACAGCGGTGGGCGCGGACGGGGTTCCGGCAGGGCCGCCGGGTCGGGTGTCAGGCATCGGCGGCCGCGACCTTGCCGATGCGGACCTTCCAGATCTCCGGGCCGGACTCGACGTAGTCCCAGGTGAAGGTGCCCGGGTGGGTGGCCTCGAACTCGCGGCGCAGCGGCTTGGGGTCGTGGTTGTTGACCAGGGTGAAGGCCTCGCCCTCGGCCAGCCGGTCGTAGCGGCCGAAGATCTTCGGGTGGCGCTGGCCGTGCGGGATCTCGCGGACGTCGATGACCGCGGGGGCCTCCAGCTTGCCGCCGTCGAGCAGGGTGCGCATGTCGGTGGCCAGGTTGGCCAGGTCGGCGCCCGGGAGCGCGCTGAGCGCGGGAAGCAGGACCGCCTCCTCGGCCTCCAGGTGGACGGCCAGGACGGCCTCGATGTCCTGGGCGATCCGCACGGCGGGGACGACGTCGTCGGTGGCGGCGAGGGCGTCGATACGGGCGTCGAGCGCGGCCCGGCCGAGGCGCAGGGCACGTACCAGCAGACGGGTGCCTGCGGCTCCGGAGGCCGCCGCGTACAGCGTCTCGTCGGCGGCGGCCAGGTTGCGGCGCAGCTCGCCGGTGGCAAAGTCGACCAGGGTCGCGTGCACGGAGTCCTGCGACCCGGCGACCAGTTCGAGTTCGGTGAACGCGGCGAGTCCTGCACGCAGCTCCTGGTGCCACTGCTGGATGGTGGTCCTGGCGATCACGCCGGGATCGGTCGCGGTCGCCTCGATGAAAATCTCGGAAGACGGTGCCATGACGTGGAGCTCCTCTGTGTCTCTGGATCTCCGGGTCGCCGTGTCCCCGACCCGGTGCCCACGATTATTACATGTACTATTTGGAAAAACTCTCACCCGGCGACGTAAGGAGCCACCCGTGACCTATGTGATCGCTCAGCCCTGCGTCGATGTGAAAGACAAGGCCTGCGTCGAGGAGTGCCCGGTCGACTGCATCTACGAGGGTTCGAGGTCGCTGTACATCCATCCGGACGAGTGCGTCGACTGCGGTGCGTGCGAGCCCGTCTGCCCCGTGGAGGCGATTTTTTACGAGGACGACGTGCCGGAGGAGTGGAAGCCGTACTACAAGGCGAACGTCGAGTTCTTCGACGACCTGGGTTCGCCGGGCGGCGCCTCCAAGCTGGGGCTGATCGAGCGCGACCACCCGCTGATCGCCGCTCTGCCTCCGCAGAACCAGGAGGGCTGACCACCGTGGCCGACGGAGGGCACCAACAGCGGACCCCGCGCCGCCGCGCGGTGCTCGACGCACTGCGCGCGTCCCGGACGCCGCTGGGTGTCTCGGAGGTCGCGAAGCGGCTCGGGGTTCACCCCAACACCGTGCGCTTCCATCTGGACGCGCTGGTGACGCAGGGCAGCGTGGAGTGCACGCAGGAGGAGCCGTCCGGTCCCGGGCGTCCTCGTACGGTCTACGCCGCATCACCCGGAATGGACCGCGGCGGGCAGCGCAACTACTTCCTGCTGGCCCAGATCCTGGTGAGCCAGCTGGCGTCCTCGGGGCCGGGCGCCAGGGCGGCGGCCGCGCAGGCGGGGCGGGCCTGGGGCGAGCAGCTGATCGGCCAGGTGCCCCCGTCCGGCGATACGGCCGCCGACGAGTCGGTCAGCCGGCTGACGACGATGCTGGACGACCTGGGATTCGCTCCCGAGCCGTCCGGCGACCGCGATACGGCGGACCGCATCCTGTTGCGGAACTGCCCGTTCCTCGAACTCGCCGAGGAGTACGGACAGGTCGTCTGCCCGCTCCACCTGGGCCTGATGCAGGGCGCGCTGAGTGAACTGGACGCCCCCGTCCGGGCCACCAGGCTCGAACCCTTCGCCCGGCCGGACGCCTGCCTGGCCACCCTCACCCCGACCGCGGCCGTCTGAAACCGGCCCCCGGGGCGGCGACCCGAACCGACCGACACGTACCACCGAACAGAGAACCGACCGAGGAGAACGCGATGCACATCGCCGGTACCGGCACAGAGACTCGTCGGCAGGCCCCCATACCGGGCGGCCCCGCGGCAGCAGTACTGACCACCGAGAAAACCTCCGAGAAGGTCGCCGTCATCCATGTGGAGATCCCGGCCGGCGGCGGGATGCCGGAGCACGCCCACGGCGCGTCCGAGATCGTGCTGATCCCGCTCTCCGGCAGCGTCGAGGTGTTCCAGGGCGAGGACAAGCACACCCTGGCTCCGGGCTCCGCCGCGCACGTCGCCACTGGCGAGCGCGTCGGCCTGACGAACACCGGCACGGAGACGGTGACCCTGATGGTCGTCGCCTCGCCGCCCGAGTTCGCCGAGCGCGTCGCCAAGTGGCCGGCCGCGTAATCCGCGTACCGCACGACCTCAGCCCGCCCGGGGTGCTCAGTGACCCCGGGCGGGCTGTTTCGCTTCAGGCACAGTGGTACGGGCCGTCGGCCTCAGCCGAGCAGGCGGACCGGGGTTCCGGCGAGGTAGGCCTGGATGTTCTCGATGGCCTGGCCGTAGTACGTCGCGTAGTTGGTGCCGGAGACGTAGCCCAGGTGCGGGGTGGCCAGCAGGCGGGGGGCTGTGCGCATCGGGTGGTCCGCCGGGAGGGGTTCGGTGTCGAACACGTCGATGCCGGCCCCGGCGATCGTGCCGTCGCGCAGCGCGTCCAGGAGGGCGTCCTGGTCCACGATCGCGGCGCGGGAGGTGTTGATCAGGTAGCTGCCGCTCCGCATCAGGCCGAACTCCTTCGCGCCCAGCAGGCCCCTGGTGCGGTCGCCGAGGACCAGGTGTACGGAGACGAAGTCGCTGGTCTCCAGCAGCTCCTCCTTGGAGGCGGCGAGGCCCACGCCGACCTCCTTCGCGCGTTCCGGGGTGAGGTTCTGGCTCCAGGCCACCACGTCCATGCCGAAGGCCAGGCCGACCCGGGCGACCCTGCTGCCGATCTTGCCCAGGCCGAGCAGGCCCAGGCGGCGGCCGTGCAGGTCGGCGCCGACCGTGGACTGCCAGGGGCCGCCGGTGCGGAGGGCCGTGGCCTCGTCCGCGATGCCGCGTGCCAGGCCCAGGAGCAGGGC
>DATCWZ010000719.1:0-5511 GCA_036566065.1 Streptomyces sp.
GATCGGCGGCATCCATCAGATCGGCATCGACCGTTACGGAACCGACGTAGTGCAGGTCGGCCTGGGTCACGGTGGCCCGGTGGATCTTGGACTTCATCAAAGTTCGCAGCACTTCGGACTCCTGGAAGACGGCTCCCCGCCAGCTTTTTGCAGGTCAGGGGCGCCGTTCACTGTACACTGGCATGTTCTCGACTCGAAGACTCTCCAGGAACATCGTGCGCTGACGCCGCCCGACGCCCCGTTACGGCTGCTGGCTGAGCTCCAGGCCCTGGGCCGCCGGGGCCGAACCGGTCAGGGAGCCTCCTGACCCTGGGCGACCTCGACCTCGTGGTGGAAGTCGACGACCCCCGCCGCTCCTGCGGCGACGGACAGGACCGTGCAGACCACAAGGAGGAACGCGGTACGGCGGGTCGTGCGCGGGCGCGTCCGGGCGGGTGCGAGAAGCGCCGCGACGCGTTGCGGCACCGGTCCGGTCGTCGCCGCGGGTGCGAAGCCCGGACGAGTGGAGGGGGAGGCGGTTCCCTCGAGGGCGGCTCGGGCGATGGCCGTGGCGATCAGGCGCCGGTCTCCGGTGACCTCGGCGGCGGCCTCGTCGGCAGCCCGCTCGGCGGCGAACCGGATGGTGGCGCGGGTGGTGCGCAGGGCTGGGTGGCAGTGGGCGGCGAGTTCGGCGGCGGCCAGGAAGTAATGGTGGCCCGCCCGGTTGTGGGCGCGCTCATGGGCGAAGAGGGCCTCACGCTCGGCAGGTCCCAGACTGCGCAGCATGGCGGTGGTGACGACGATGCGGTGGGGCCGGCCGGGCAGAGCCGGAAGGCCGAGCGCGCCAGGGTCCAGACGCTGAGGGTGAGCCCCCCGGTGGCCGCCATGGCGATGGGGAGGACGATGTAGTCCGAGGGGGTCCGCAGGGGGTGGACGAGTTCGCCGAGTGCGGCGAATGCGGGAAGTTTGAGCAGCCCGGTCAGGACGAGAGCCCCGAGGGCGGCGACGCAGGCTCCCGCCAGCGCCAGGGCGGAGGCGGTGAGCACCCACAGTGCGGTGGCGGGAGCCAGCAGGTCGAGGGTTCGGCGGGCCGGCATCGGCGCGAGGAAGGGCAGGATCAGCGGTAGGAGCAGCAGAGCGGTCAACCCTCGTCACCCTCCAGGAGCCGGCGCAGGTGCTGCTCGTCGCCGGGGCTGAGCTGGGCCACGAAGCGGGCCAGAACCGTCTCCCGGTCGGTGTCCCGGTCGAGTTCGGTGTGCATGCGCCGGGCTGTCAGGCCGGGCGCGTCCTGGACGGGAAAGTAGGCGTAGCCGCGACCCTGCCGCTCCCGGTCGACGACGCCCTTCTCGTGGAGGCGGGTCAGTATCGTCGCCACCGTCGTCCTGGCCAGGCCGGAGCCGAGCTCGGCCTGCACCCGTCCTGGCGTGAGCGGGGCCTCGGCGGCCCACAGCGCGGCCATGACGGCGGCTTCGAGCTCACCGGCCGGCCGCCTCTCACCCCTCTCGTCCCTCGCGTCGGTCATAGGAACGTTCCTCACTCCGTCATCGTCTACAGTTCAGTAGACCGTCTACAGGATTGTAGTCAGTCGCCGGATGTCGTTGTGCCACCGTTCCACCGCATCCGACAGTCCGGAATAACGATGAAGGGGCTCCCGACGATGACCACAGCCATGCACCTGTCGTCGCAGCTCGCCGTCAATGTGCTGGACGCCCGGTCGCTGCTGGCCGCGTTCGGCGTGCTGGGCGTGGGTGCGGTGCTGTTCGCCGAGACCGGTCTGCTGATCGGCTTCTTCCTCCCGGGCGACTCGCTGCTGTTCACGGCCGGTCTGCTGTGCACCGGCACCGCTCACAGCGGCCTGAAGCTGTCACTCGCCCCGCTCCTGGTCGCCGCAGCGGTGGGAGCGCTGGCCGGCTCACAGTGCGGATACCTCCTGGGCCGCAAAGCGGGCGGCGCCCTGCTCGCCCGAAGCCGCTCGGCCCGCCTGCACGAGGGGGCGAGACGCGCGGAGGGGCTGCTGGAACGCTACGGGTACGCGAAGGCGATCGTCCTGGCCCGCTTCGTCCCGGTGGTGCGCACGGTCATGAACCCGATGGCGGGCGCCCTGCGGGTGCCAGTGCGGAAGTTCACCGTCTGGCAGGTGGCCGGAGGGCTGATGTGGAGCCTGGGCCTCACCCTGGCGGGCTATGCGCTGGGCTCCTCCGTGCCGAACGTGGACCGCTATCTGCTGCCGATCGTCGCGGTGATCGTGGCCCTGTCGCTGATTCCGGTCGCCTCCGAGGTGCACCGCTCGCGCCGGGCCGCGAAGGCGAAGGAGGCACGCGGATGATTCTCGCCCTCAACGGCTCGTCGGTCGACGGCTCGGCCTACACCGACGTGGTGAACCTCGCCCGGCACGCTCCCGCATGGCTGGATGACACGGTGTCGGCGTGGTCGACGTACGGGCTCGCTCTGTTCGCGGTGCTCATGACGGTCGGCTGGTGGCGCGCCAGGCGACTGGGTGCCACCGCGTCCCTGACGGCGCTCGCCGTGCCCTTCGTCGTGGTCGTGGCCTTCGGTGCGGACGCGGTGCTGAAACTGCTGGTGCGCGAGGACCGGCCCTGCCGGAGCCTGCGGGTGATCACGCTGGAGGCGTGTCCGGCGCCCGGCGACTGGTCCTTCCCCAGCAACCACGCGGCCATCGCCGCCGCGGCGACCGTCGCCCTGCTGTTCGTCTCCCGCCGACTCGGCGCGGTCGCCTCGGTGGCTGGCTGCGCGATGGCCGTATCGCGTGTCTGGGTGGGCGCGCACTATCCCCACGACGTGCTGGCAGGGGTCGTGGTGGGTGCCCTGGTCGCCCTGCTCGTCATGTCGGCACTGCGCAGGCGTGCGGAGGCCATAGCCCTGCGGCTCGCGGCCACCCGTCTGCGTCCGCTGCTGGTGGCGTCGTGAAGCGCGGCGATGTCGCCGAACTGGCCGGCAGCTGGGCCTGGATGGCGTTCGGCGTGCTGACCATGGTCGTGGTGGGCCACGGCGGCGTGCCGCTGTCCTCGGATGCCGGCCTCCTCTCGTGGTCCCGCGGGACTGCGGATCATCGCCGTCCGCGTGCGCGGCCCGCGGGGTACGGTCCCGCTCACCTTGGTCGTCGGCGGCTGGGACGCGTCGTGCACGCCGAGTTCCCCGGCCATGCGGCGGATGACGGGCTCCGACTCGCCGGGGCGAACGGTCTCAACCCAGGGACTGTCCGGCCGTCGGTAGGGACTGATGGCCCACGTCTCCCGTAAGTCCTTGGGCGGACAGTGGTTATGGGAAGCCGTTCCACTAGCAGCGGGACGGCCTTCGCTCCGGTGACTCTGCGTACCCGTCAAGGCGGCCAGAATAAAGCCGTACGGGTGAGCAGTCCGGACCGGCAGGAACGAGCGGACAGGGAGAAGACCAATGTGTGAATATTGCGGCTGTCAGTCTCTGACGTCGATCGACGAGCTGACCCGTGAGCACGACGAGGTAGTCCGCCTGATCAGCCACCTTCACGCCGCTCGCCAGGACGGCGACGTGGCCCGGATGGCTCAGGTCGCCCGTGAGATCACTACTGTGCTCACCCCGCACACCCGCGTCGAGGAGCACGGCCTGTTCCCCGCGATGGCCGCAGACTTCCCCGAGCAGGTCGCCGCTCTGGAAGCCGAACACCGCCGCATCGAGGCAATCCTGGCCGAGGCCTCCGATGCCATCACGCCCTCGGACCCGGCCTGGCCGGACCATCTGATCGAGGCAATGGCCCTGCTGCGTGCTCACATCCTCAAGGAGCAGGACGGGGTCTTCCCTGCCGCACTCGCAAACCTCAGCACTGAGGAGTGGGAAGCGGTTGAGAGGGTGCGCGCGCAGGCAGGCAGCGTGCTCGCCCGACCCGCAGCCTGATCAGGCCATACCCCCGGCCTTCCCGGCAGCACCCTGGACACAGGACGGGCTGTCCACCTCACCCGATCCGCAGGCCACGCCGGCGACCCTACGCCGGACGGAACTCTCGGTGCTGGACATCGCCCCGTCCGCGCTCTCGTAGTCATACGGTCGTCCCATGGCAGACAAAAAGGGCACAGACAAATCCCGGAAGCTTCCGCGTGCGCTGTACGAGCGGGAGCTCTACCGGCTGCAGACCGAACTCGTGAACCTCCAGGAATGGGTGCGTGCCGAAGGCGCGCGACTCGTTGTGGTCTTCGAGGGCCGTGACGCGGCGGGCAAGGGCAGCACGATCAAACGCGTCACCGAACATCTCAATCCCCGGGTTGCGCGGATCGTCGCACTGCCACGGCCCACCGAGCGCGAACGCGGCCAGTGGTATTTCCAACGCTACGTGGAACATCTTCCATCTGCGGGCGAAGTGGTCCTGCTCGACCGGAGCTGGTACAACCGCGCGGGCGTGGAACGCGTCATGGGGTTTTGCACCATGGAGGAACACCAGCGCTTCCTCCGCCAGTGCCCCGCCTTCGAACGGATGTTGGTGGAGGACGGCATTCTGCTGCGCAAGTACTGGTTCTCGGTGAGTGACTCGGTCCAGGAGGAACGGTTTCGCCGTCGGCTGCAGGACCCCACCCGCCGGTGGAAGATGTCACCGATGGACCTTGAATCGATCACCCGGTGGGAGGCGTACTCCAGGGCGAAGGACGAGATGTTCGTCCATACGGACATCTCGGAGGCTCCTTGGTACGTCGTCGAGAGCGACGACAAGCGGCGCGCCAGACTGAACATGATCGCCCACCTGCTGTCGACGGTGCCGTACGAAATCGGCGCTCCGCCCGCGATGGAACTGCCGCGGCGGCCGCCGTCAACGGGATACCAGCGGCCGCCGAGAGACCTCCAGACGTATGTCCCCGACCACGCATCAAAACTCGGCGGATGATCAGAAGCGGGGCATCCGACGCCGCCGACACCGGCGCGAACGGCCGTTCGACCCCGGCTTCTGCCCCGGACGGTCCTTGAACAGTGCGGTCCGCCGGCGGATCCTCGGTGGGGAGGGCGCTTGCTTCCCGGGAGGCCGTCCGGCGGGTGTGCCCCCGCTCGGTGGCCAGTGGAAAGGCGGTGGAAACAGTGTCTCGCAACGTACTGGTCACATACGG
Organism: Streptomyces sp.; assembly: GCA_036566065.1. Classification (GTDB taxonomy): domain Bacteria; phylum Actinomycetota; class Actinomycetes; order Streptomycetales; family Streptomycetaceae; genus Streptomyces. Next base: position 5,067 of record DATCWZ010000719.1, read on the forward strand.
AACCAAGAATGGTTCAACCGGTGAGATCGCCCGGTTCATTGCCTCCGTACTGCGGCGGGAAGGGCTGGAGGCGGACGTCCGGCCGGCTGCGGAGGTGGTGGACATGACACCGTACGACGCCGTGGTCATCGGCGGCGCCCTCTACATGGGCCGTTGGCACCGGGATGCCGGCCGCTTCACCCGGCGCCATCGCCGGGCGCTCCGCGAGCGGCCGGTGTGGCTGTTCAGCAGCGGTCCGCTGGACCCGTCCGCGTCCGAGCGGGACATTCCTCCGGTCTCCGGGGCGGAGAGGGCGATCGACCGTACCGATGCCCGCGAGCACGTCACCTTCGGCGGGCGACTCGAGACCGGGGCCAAGGGACGCATGGCCAAGATGATCCTGGAGCAGCACCGGGGTGGTGACTTCCGTGACTTCGCACGTATCGAAGCATGGGCCACCGGTGTG
>DATCWZ010000105.1:0-2760 GCA_036566065.1 Streptomyces sp.
ATCGAGGAGGCCCGCTGGTTCTCCCGGGACGAGCTGACGGAGGCGTTCGAGTCGGGGAAGGTCCTGCCCCCGTTCGGCGTCTCCATCGCGTCGCGCCTGATCGAACTCTGGTACGGCAAACCGCTCCCGAAGCCGGGCAGCGCGGGCTGAGGAACACGGGGCATCGGACGCCTGCCTCCGCCCCCACCACGGACCGGTCAGCCCGCCGACGCCCGCGGGGCCCGGCCGTCCCGGGGGAGCAAGGGGCATCCCTCTATCGCGGCCCTGACGTGTTCCGCCGTGAGGGTCTCGTCGCCGTACTCTGCGGCGAAGGCTTGCAGTCGGCCGAGGGGGGTGTCCGGCGCGGGCGGCTCTGTGCTGATCGTGAAACCGAGGATCTGCGCCCAGAACTCCGCGGCTACGTCCTGCGGGTTGTTCATGTCCATATCCCGCACGGTAGACGGAGGGTCTGACAATGCCCGCTGCCCGACGTCAGACGCGAGACCCCCGATCGGCTGTTGCGGCCGTCGGGGGTCGAGTGGCGCGGGAGTCAGGCGGCGAGGGCCTGCTTCACCTGGGCGAGGCTCGGGTTCGTCATCACGACCTCGCTGCCGCCGGACGAGGGCACCACCCGGACGGTGGGAACCGTCTGGTTTCCGCCGTTCGCCTTCTCGACGAACGCCGCCGAGGCGGGGTCCTGCTCGATGTTGATCTCGATGTACGCGATGCCCTCCCGGTCGAGCTGGCCCTTGAGGCGGCGGCAGTAGCCGCACCACGTGGTGCTGTACATCGTCACAGTGCCCGGCATGTCGCTGGTGCTCCTCTGTCTCGTCCGTCGCGTCCGTCGCGCCGCGTTTCGCGGGAACGCCGGAGGGCGTTCCCGCACGCTGTGGAACGTACGTGACCCGGCTACCATTCCCGCCGCCGCGTTCCGGTACGACAAACGGCAACCCCTGTGGACAACTTCCGCATCCGTCTCGGGCGACCTGGCAGCATGGCGGGGTGACATCAGCAACGCATTCCACTCTCTTCCCACCGGTCCCGGAGTCCGCGGACGCCGTGCTCGACGGGCTCGACCCCGAGCAGCGCGAGGTCGCCACGGCGCTGCACGGGCCGGTGTGCGTGCTGGCCGGGGCCGGTACGGGCAAGACGCGAGCGATCACCCATCGCATCGCGTACGGGGTGCGGGCCGGGATCCTCCAGCCGACGGCGGTGCTGGCCGTCACGTTCACCAACCGCGCGGCGGGCGAGATGCGGGGCAGGCTCCGCCAGCTCGGCGCCACGGGCGTGCAGGCGCGGACCTTCCATTCCGCCGCCCTGCGCCAGCTGCAGTACTTCTGGCCGAAAGCGGTCGGCGGGGAGCTGCCCCGGCTGGTGGAGCGCAAGATCCAGTTGGTCGCCGAGGCGGCGGCCCGCTGCGGAATCCGGCTCGACCGCAATGAGCTGCGGGACGCCACGAGCGAGATCGAGTGGGCCAAGGTCACCCAGACCGTGCCCGCCGACTACCCGGCCGCGGTCGCCAAGGTCCAGCGGGACGCGCCCCGGGACCCGGCGGAGCTCTCCCAGATCTACGCGATGTACGAGCAGTTGAAGCGCGAGCGGTCGGTGATCGACTTCGAGGACGTGCTGCTGCTCACCGTGGGCGTCCTCCAGGACAGGCACGACATCGCCGAGCTGGTGCGGCGGCAGTACCAGCACTTTGTGGTCGACGAGTACCAGGACGTCAGCCCGCTCCAGCAGCGGCTGCTCGATCTGTGGCTCGGCGACCGGGACAGCCTCTGCGTCGTCGGCGACGCGAGCCAGACGATCTACTCCTTCACCGGGGCCACCCCCGACCATCTGCTGAACTTCCGCACCCGCCATCCGAACGCGACCCTGGTCAAGCTGGTCAGGGACTATCGATCCACACCCCAGGTCGTCCATCTGGCCAACGGGCTGCTGAGCCAGGCCCGCGGCAGGGCCGCCGAGCACCGGCTCGAACTGGTCTCGCAGCGCGGCAAGGGCCCCGAGCCCTCCTTCACGGAGTACGCGGACGAGCCCGCGGAGGCCGAGGGCACCGCCCGCCACATCCGCGACCTGATCGCCGCTGGTGTCCCGGCCGGTGAGATCGCCGTGCTCTACCGCATCAACTCCCAGTCCGAGGTCTACGAGCAGGCGCTCGTCGACGCGGGCGTGCCCTACCAGTTGCGGGGCGCGGAACGCTTCTTCGACCGCCCGGAGGTGCGGGAGGCGGGCGTCGCCCTGCGCGGTGCGGCCCGCGCCGGGCGCAACGACTCACTGCTCGACGACGCGGAGAACCTGCCGGCCGAGGTGCGGGCGGTGCTCTCGACGAAGGGGTGGACATCCAGGCCGCCGGCCGGTTCCGGCGCGGTGCGCGACCGCTGGGAGTCGCTGGCCGCGCTGGTGCGGCTGGCGGAGGACTTCGAGCGGGCCAGGCCGGGCGCCACGCTGTCCGACCTGGTGGCCGAGCTCGACGAACGCGCCGCCGCGCAGCACGCCCCGACGGTCCAGGGCGTCACCCTGGCCTCGCTGCACTCGGCGAAGGGCCTGGAGTGGGATGCCGCGTTCCTGGTCGGGCTCACCGAGGGCATGATGCCGATCTCGTACGCCAAGACCGATGAGCAGGTCGAGGAGGAGCGCCGCCTGCTGTATGTCGGCGTCACCCGGGCCCGGTTCCATCTCTCGCTGTCCTGGGCCCTGTCCCGCTCGCCCGGCGGGCGTGGCGGCCGCCGGGCCTCGCGCTTCCTGAACGGGCTGCGGCCCGGCTCGGTGGCGCCCGGC
>DATCWZ010000104.1:0-2337 GCA_036566065.1 Streptomyces sp.
CGGGCTGTTGTCAGCTACCTTGGCGGCCCGTTCGAGCAGCTCGGCCTTGGCTTCGTCCAGCTTGGTCTGCATGTTCTCTGGCTCCTGTCGCGCGCCGTTGCGTGACGTAGGTGTAGAAAAAGGCGACATACCGCCACGACGCGGGGTCTCCCGGTCGTAGCGGGCCCAGCGATCGGGCCCGCCGAGACGACGCTATGCCGCATGAAGAGGCACCCGGGACCTTAATGGCCATTTTCGGCAGTCGGCCCGCGGTGCGGTGATCGCGAATCGCCCGGGTGCCGTAGCGGCCCGGACTCAGGCCGGGGACTTCGCTGCCCCCGAGGCATATCGCACTGATCACGGCACCAGGCTATCTCGCCGGGGCGGGGGGCCGTCATGGGCCGTATGTGTACAAAAGAAAGCCCCGAACTTTGACACTCTGGACAGTGCGCCGGACCCCCCACACACTCATGCGACCCCGCGCCACAACCGTCCCAACCCCGCCCCTGCCCCAGTCCCGGTCACTCCGGCCCGCTCGGGACCCACGTCAGGCGGCTACCGCTTCAGGGGGTCATTTGCCCGGCCAGGGCGACCGCCTCGGCGAGGGTGTCCACGACGGGTACTCCGGCCGCCTTCAGGGCGGACCTGCTGTGCGAACCGCCGGTGTAGAGCACGGCGCGCGCACCGACGTGCGCCGCGGCCACCGCGTCGTCCAGCGCGTCACCGATGACCACCGAGGTCTCCGGGGAGATCCCGGCGGACAGCCCGGTCAGCGCCGCGAAGTGCCGCTCCATGTGCTGCGCCTTGCTGCCGCCCGCCGGGCCGGTGCGCCCGTCGACCCGTACGAAACGGGGCTCGATGCCGTATCCCCGTACCACCGGGACCAGCTCCTCGTGTCCGTACATGCTCAGCAGCGACTGGCTGAAGCCGGCCCGCTGCCACCGGGTGAGCAGGTCCTCGACCCCCGCCGTGAGCGCGCAGGCCACCCGCTGCCGGGTGTAGTGGCGGTGGAATATCGCGTCCATCCGCCCCCACTCGGCGTCGGTGGGCTTTCTGCCGAGCAGCCGCTCGTAGAACAGGGGGATGGGGACGCAGTACATCTCGCGGTACTGCTCCAGCGTGATCGGCGCCATGCCGACCTCGGCGAACGCCGCGTTCGTCGCGCCGATGACGGCCTGGATGTCGTCGAGCAGTGTGCCGTTCCAGTCCCAGACCAGATGCGTTTGGCGCTTCCCCGTTTTCCCCATGCGTAGAAAATACCCGCCGGGAGACCGGAAACGCTCAGCCGATCAGCCCGGGGATCTCCTGGACGCCGAACCACAGCAGCTCATGGTCCTCGGCGCCGTCCACGACGAACTGCGCGTCGTCGTCACCCAGGTCCGCCGCGCCCAGCATCGCCGCGGCAGCCGTCACATCCTTCTCGGCGTCATCGGCGTCCACATGCACGGCCGCCGCCTTCGCGAGCCCGACCGGGTCGGCGATCCTGACCTCTCCGAGCGAGGACGCCTCCATGGCGTGGTCCGGATCGGCGACGGCCGCCCCGTCCGGCACGTCGACAGCGACAACAACCCGCTTACGGGCCTCGCCGGGGTTCGCGGCGATCAGCCGCAGCGACGCGGAGGCGGCCCGGTTGAGCGCCGCGTACTCAAGCTCCTCGATGTCGTCGGAGAGGTACCACTCGCGCAGCGCGGGCGTCACCGCGTAGGCGGTCAGCGGACCCGGCCCGAGCTCGCCTGCCCTGTGCGCCGCTGCGAGACCGGAGAGGGTCAGGGGGACGTACACGCGCATAACTGGCCGCTTTCATAGTCGGAGACGCCATCAGGATACGGGCGGCGTCCCCCATCGGGTCCGGTCTCCGGCCCCGGACGCCCACCCGGACGGGGCTCTCACCCCCGCCGGACCCCTTGTGGCACAAGGCCCGTCATCCGGATAGGTGATTCTGCCGGGCACCCGCCCGGCACGCTGCCGCCGCTTGCGGATCAGCGGGACGTACCCGTAGAAGATCCCCAACAGAAGTTACCGCCCGGTATTCACCGGGCACCCGAGCCGCCACGGGGGCGACGAAATGAGTACGAGCACCACGGACAGGACCAGGCCCGCCGGGCGACGCGACCAGCGCGGGCCGGGCACCGTACCGGCGCAGTGGGGCCCCCACAGGCTGCGGCAGCAGCTGCACCCGCATGAGTGGTTCGCCGAGCGGCTGCTCGCCGTCCTCAGCGGCCGGCGGCCGGTGCACTGGATGCTGGGCCATACGATCGGCGACGCCTACGAGCAGCTTGCCGCACTCACCCCGCGGGCCCCGTTCAGGGCACGGGGCATCCGGCCCGTCGTACGGCAGTGCCGGGGCACCGCGCCCGC
>DATCWZ010000325.1:0-6154 GCA_036566065.1 Streptomyces sp.
GTGGTGGTGCTGCTGTGCGCTCTGGCGGTCCTGGCCGTGCTGCCCGCCGCTCCGACACCGTACGGTGTGGCCGCTGACGGGCGCTCCCGGGGGTTCCCCGTCACCGCCGCCGCCAGTATCCGCCGCGTGGGCCTGCCCGGCCCGGATCCGGACGATACGCCGCCCGGCAGTACGAGCGCCGCTGTCGCGAGGCTGTACATGGAGGCCGCGAAGGCCACCGAGGTGTACGAGCGCGGCAGGCGCGCTGCGGAGGTACAGCGCGCCCGGGTGGCGCGCGTCGAACGCACCCTCACCGGTCGGCGACGCCACCTTGCGGACATCCGTTCCGAGCTCGGCGCGGTGGCCCGTTCCCAGTACCGGACCGGCGGGGCGGGTCTCGTGTTCACCGCGCAGTTGCTGCTGGTCGACGACCCGGATGAGCTGCTGCGCAACCGCCTGCTCGCCCGGAAGACGGACAGAGCGGTGATACGGCTGATGAACCGTGCCCGTCGTGCCGTACGGGAGACAAGCACCGCCGAGCGCAGGGCCAAGTCCGCCTGGCACGATCTGGACGTCCGCACCGTGCGGCTCGCCGCCGTCAAGCGGGGCATCGAGGTCAGGCTGGAATCGGCGCAGTCCCGGCTCCAGGAGGAGGCGGACCGCAGCGTCGCCGCGGGCGCATGCGCCGGGGCCGTACGGCTGGATCAGCCCGATGAGAGGGACGAGGACCGGAGTTGGGTGACGCCGGTGCTGACGTACACGCTGTCGGCGGGATACCAGAGCGCGGGCGCGCACTGGGCGAGACGGCACACCGGCCAGGACTTCGCCGTGGACATCGGCACGCCCGTGCGGTCGGTGGGCGCCGGGCGGGTGGTCTCCGTCTCGTGCGGCGGGGCGTTCGGGATCCAGATCGTGGTGCGGCACCCGGACGGCTACTTCACGCAGTACGCGCACCTGGCGGATGTGGCCGTGGACCAGGGTGATCAAGTGCGCACCGGGCAGGTGATCGCCCAGTCGGGGACGACGGGGAACTCGACGGGCCCGCATCTTCACTTCGAGGTGCGGCTCACGCCCTATTACGGGTCGAGCATCGACCCGGTGGAGTGGCTGAGCGAGCACGGCGTGACGGTGTGACGTGTGGCATGGGGAGCGTTCAGCGTCGGGCGAGGATCCGCTCGATGACGGCTGCGACGCCGTCCTCGTTGTTGGTGGCGGTCACACCGTTCGCGGCGGCGACCGCAGCCGGGTGGGCGTTGCCCATCGCATACGAGGCACCGGCCCAGCGCAGCATTTCCACGTCGTTGGGCATGTCCCCGAAGGCGACCACTTCGGCCGGTGAGATGCCGCGCTCCGCGCAGCACGCGGCCAGCGTCCTGGCCTTGGAGACTCCGGTGCCGCTGATCTCCAGCAGGGCGCTGGGGCTCGACCGTGTGAAGGAGGCCCGGCCCCCGGCAGCCGTACGGGCCAGCGCGAGGAAGTCGTCCGGGGCCAGTTCCGCGTGGTGGGCGAGCACCTTCAGGATCGGCGCGCCGGAACCGGGCGGGTTCTCGCTGAGCAGCTTCTCGGCGACGGCCACCGTGGCGCCCGGGTCCAGATGGAACGGCGGGTAAACCGGTTCGTAATGGATGCCCGTGGTCAGTTCGACGGCGAATGAGGTGCCGGGCGCCACCGCGCGCAGGGTGTGGACCACGGCCAGTGCGGCGTCCCGCTCCAGCGGAAAGACCCTGATCAGCCTGCCGTCCGCGTGCAGATCGGCGACAGCGGCACCGTTCGCGCAGATCGCCATGCCATGGCCGTGGACGTAGTCGCTGACGACATCCATCCACCGGGCGGGCCGGCCGGTGACGAAGAAGACCTCGATACCGGCCTCCTCGGCAGCGGCCAGAGCGGCGATAGTGCGGTCGGACAGAGTCTTGTCGTCACGCAGCAGTGTGCCGTCCAGGTCCGTGGCGATCAGCCGGGTCACGGCAGGAAGAGGCGAGTCGGTAACGGAGGTCACCCGCCCATTCTCCCGTACAAGAGCGCACGGGCGTGCACGGGGTCGCGCATCTGAGTACGCGCGCCCCTGCCTCGGGCCGCAGTGCGCCGGAGTCACCGGCGCGGACAGCGTCGGCTCCGGGGGCCGACGTAATGTCGGTGGAATGAGCCTGCGCCTGAGCACCGTGATCCTGCCCGTCGACCGCTGGCACGAGGGAGGCCGCGCCACGTGGCAGCGCGCCGAGGAACTCGGCTTCTATGCCGCGTACACCTATGACCACCTGTCCTGGCGCAGTTTCCGGGACGGCACTTGGTTCGGCGCGCTTCCGACGCTGACCGCCGCCGCCACGGCCACGGAGCGGCTGCGCCTGGGCACCCTCGTCACGTCGCCCAATTTCCGCCATCCGGTGACCCTTGCCAAGGAGCTGATCTCGCTCGACGACATCTCCGGCGGCCGGATCACCCTCGGCATTGGTGCCGGCGGCAACGGCTTCGACGCCACCGTGTTCGGCCAGGAGGCATGGACGCCGAGGGAACGGGCGGACCGGTTCGGCGAGTTCGTGCCGCTGCTCGACCGGCTTCTCACCGAGGGCGCGGTCTCCCGGCGGGGCACCTTCTACTCGGCCGAGGAGGCCAGGAACGTCCCCGGCTGTGTGCAGCGGCCCCGGCTGCCCTTCGCGGTGGCGGCGACCGGCCCGCGCGGTGTGAAGCTCGCCGCCCAGTACGGGCAGGCGTGGGTGACGACGGGTGACCCGAAGCTGTACGAGACGGGCACCCCGGAACAGTCGGTGGAGGCGCTGCGCGGGCAGGTCGAACGGCTCGGCAAGGCGTGCGCGGAAGGGGGCCGTGACGTGGCCGGACTCGGCAAGATCCTGCTCCACGGCTTCACCCCCGACCGGAACAGGCCGCTGGAGTCTCTGGACGCCTTCGTCGACTTCGCCGGCCGCCACCAGGAGCTGGGCTTCACCGAGATCGTCATCCACTGGCCGATCCCCGGTTCGGTGTTCGCTGCGGACGAGAGCGTCTTCGAGCGGATCGCCACGGAGGCCGTCAGCCAACTGGGATGAGCAGTCAGCCGCCCTCGCCTCTCACCTCTCGGCCTTCAGCCGCAGGAACCGCGGCGGTACGGCGTCAGCGAGCCAGACACCGTTCGCGCTGACTCGGAAGACGTGCCCCGCTTCGTGCATCGCCGCCGCGTCCACGGCGAGGACGACGGGGCGGCCGCGCCGTGCACCGACCCGGGTGGCCGTCTCGCGGTCGGCCGAGAGGTGGACATGGTGGCGGGCCATCGGCCGCAGGCCCTCGGCACGGATGACGTCCAGGACCCGGGCCACCGTCCCGTGGTAGAGGTACGCGGGCGGCGTGGCCGGTGGCAGGCCGAGGTCCACCGCGACGGTGTGGCCCTGGCTCGCCCGGATGCGGCCGTCCTCCACCTGGAATCGCTGCTTGTCATTGGTGGCGACGGCATGGTCGAGCTCGGCGCGGGTGACGGCGAACCCGTGCTCGTTCGCGGCCCGCAGAAGCTCGCCGACCGGGACCCAGCCGTGTGGGTCGAGGGTGATTCCGATCCGCTCCGGCCGGTGCCGCAGATGTTTCGACAGGTACTTGGACACCTTCACGGTGCGTTGTTCGTCCATCCGGCCAGGATGGACTCGGTGGGCCGACCGGCGCCCGGAATTTTTCCGGCGTTCGCGACGGCGTTTTCTGGCATGAGGTTTGATCCACAAGTAACTGCGGTTGTCCACAGCTTATTTGGCGGTTCTGTGGACAACTAGCGGGTGAGAAGCACCTATTGATCAAGAGAGTCCGTTTTGCCGTGGGTTGACGCCATGGTGTCCAATGCGCGGGCCTGCACTTCCCGTTCGGTGGCCGCCGCGACGAACGCCGGTACGTTCTCGGCCCCGACCAGCCTCTGAACGGCCAGCATGGTGGCGACCGGTATCGGTACAGGGCGTGTTTCCTCGCTCTCAGGAGGGGAGTTCCGCGCACCCAGGTGGTGGTCGAGGCACCGGTTGGCGAACGTACATATGACGCGAGTCAGTTCGGCGTCGACGGCGTGCTGGGCGAGCGGACGCAGCCGGCGTACCAGCGAGGCGGCTTCGGCCGCTTCCGTGTCGCTGGGCGACCGGTGTCCCGGATAGCGGGCGAAGACATGCTCGGTGGTGAACTCGAGGAAGCGTGAGGCGATGTGCTCCATCTGGCCGCGAAGTTCCCGTAGCTGCCCGGATATCGCGGCGAGGGGCACTCCGGCCGCGTGCAACTCGACGGCCACCGCCAGCTCCTGCGGACTGGGAACCAGGAACTCGTCGCTCCGGCCGGGGACGGGTTCGAGCACGCCCAGCGCCACGGCGTCGGCGATGGCGGCATCGTCCCGCGTTCCGCCGAAGCGGGCGTCCAGCTCCGCCCGGCTGACCCGCCCCGCCGTCTCGTCGGTCCACGGGCCGTTCACCTCGGCGGCCAGGCCCAGGACATTGCCGAGCCCCCGGCCCGTGTCCCAGGCATCGAGCAACTCCTTGATGCTGGCCAGGGTGTAGCCGCGGTCCAGCAGGCCGGCGATCTGCCGCAGCCGGGTCAGATGGGTGTCCCCGTAGACATTGGCCCGCCCCCGCCGCTCGGGTGTGGGCAACAGGCCGCGGTCCTGGTAGCCGCGGATCGTACGCACCGTGGCGCCGCTCGCATGCGCCAGATCCTCGATCCGGTACTCGGGCGCTGCTCCTGCCCCGCTCACAGCGGCGGCTTCAGCCGGGCGATCCCGCGCAGCGCGCCCGGGCTGATCCGGGACAGCAGCCGGGCCCCGCGGGCTTCCGGGGTGACCGGGACCACCGCCTGGTTACGTACCACCGCTTTGAGGATCGCGTCGGCGACCTTCGACGGCGGGTAGCCGCGCAGCCCGTACAGGCGGCTGACCCGCTTGCGCAGCCGTATCTCCTCGGCCGCGTCCGGTCCGGCGAAGTGCGCGGTGGTGGGGATGTCGGTGTTGATGAATCCGGGGCATATCGCGCTCACCCCGATGGAGCGCTCGGCCAGTTCGGCTCGCAGGCACTCGCTGAGCATCAGCACCGCCGCCTTGGACGTGCTGTACGCGGAGAGTGCCCGTGAGGGCTGATAGGCCGCGGCCGAGGCGACGTTGACGATATGGCCGCCCTGGCCGCGCTCGGCCATCTGCTTGCCGAAGAGTCGGCAGCCGTGGATGACGCCCCACAGATTGACGTCGAGGACGTTCTTCCAGTCCTCGCTCGTGGTGTCGAGGAACGAACCGGACAGTCCGATCCCGGCATTGTTCACCAGCACGTCGACGGTGCCGTATTCGGCGGCGACCCTGGCCGCGAGCTCCTCCATGGCCCGCTCGTCGCCGACATCCACGGCCTCGCCCCAGGCGGCCGGTGCGCCGGTGAGCCTGGCCGTCTCCGCGGTACGCGCCGCCCCCTTGGCGTCCTTGTCCACGGCCACCACCCTGGCTCCGGCCTCGGCGAACGCGAGGGCGGTGGCCCGCCCGATACCGGCCGCCGCGCCCGTCACCAGGACGAGCTGCCCGCCGAACCGGTCCGCGTACGCACCGGTCGCCATCGCGTCCTCGACGGGCGGGCCGTCCCGCAGGGCCGATTCGCTGACGGTCACGAACTCGCTGATCCAGGCGGCCACTTGGTCGGGCCTGCTTCGGGGAGCCCAGTGCCGGGCGGGCAGTGAGCGGCGGACCAGCCGCGGAACCCACTGCTCCAGCCGGTCGTTGAGCGCTTCGGAGAGAAAAGCGTCGTCGATCGGTGTGATGAGCTGAACCGGTACGTGCGCGTGGGCGTCGGCGCGTGGCCTGCGCAGCCTGGAACGGACATTGTCGCGGTACAGCCAGGCGCCGTTGGCCGCGTCCTTGGGCAGGGACGACGTCGGATAGTCGCCCGACGGCACCTTTTCCATCCGCTGGAGCATGCGGGGCCACAGCTTGCCCAGGGGGCCGCGCCAGGCGAGTTCCGGAAGGGCCGGGGTGTGCAGCATGTACACGTACCAGGACTTGGCGCCCTGGCCGAGCAGTTGGCCGACCGCGCGGGGAGTGGGCCGCGTCATGCGCTGCTTGATCCAGTGGCCGAAGTGGTCGAGGGAGGGCCCGGACATCGAGGTGAAGGAGGCGATCCTGCCCTCGGTGCGCTTGACCGTGGCGAATTCCCAGGACTGGACGGAACCCCAGTCGTGGCCGACCAGATGA
>DATCWZ010000287.1:0-4707 GCA_036566065.1 Streptomyces sp.
CGCCGGTGTGCCGGGGCGGCGGCGGTGGTGGTGGCCGCACCGGATGTACGGGGTCGAGCTCGGCGCCCGCGTCGATCATGGGCCGCCGGGGGGTTTCGGGGGACCCTTCCCCGGACGGGCCGGGTGCCCGCTGCGTCATGGTTCCGACGGTACGGGCGCGGGGGCGGGTTCACCCGCCGGGGCCGTACGTCAGTGGCTTACGGGCCCCGGGCCGTCCCCGGCCCGTGCCGCGTCCGCCTCGGCCCGCTTCAGCGCGGCCTCACGCCCGCGTACGTACCGGATGCCGATCAGCCCGAGACCGGCTCCGGCCAGGCAGCTCCAGATCCACCAGGCCGAGCCGCGGTCGTCGAACCAGCCGTAGAAGGGGAGCTGCACGAGGAAGAGGACGAACCAGAGGATCGTGCCTCCGGTGACCGTGGCGACGACGGGCCCCTCCAGCGGGGGCGGCGCCTCGTGCTTGGGTGTCCACTTCTCCATGACCTCAGTGTATGGGCCCCCGCGGACACCTCGCGGACCCCTTTGGAGGCCGCTGGATACCTGGGTCTACGCGCGGAGATAGCGATCTTCGACTTATATATTCATACTGAATCTGCTTACGACTGTCTCGATTCATTCGTGTGAAAGTCCAAAGCTGACTGTTTTACGCCCCTCCCTGTTCGCCCTCCCGCACGACTGAAGGTCACACATGTCCACTTCGGCCACCGCTCAGGTCGACTCCAAGCAACCGTCGGCCCCGGAGCCGTCCGGCGGCCTGGACCGTTTCTTCAAGATTTCCGAGCGGGGGTCGACCGTCGCACGCGAGATCCGCGGCGGACTCGCCACGTTCTTCGCCATGGCGTACATCATCGTGCTGAACCCGATCATTCTCGGGAGCGCGAAGGACATGTACGGCCATCAGCTCGACGGCGGTGAGTTGGTCACCGCGACCGTGCTGACCGCCGCGTTCTCCACGCTGCTGATGGGCGTCATCGGCAACGTGCCGATCGCGCTGGCGGCGGGCCTCGGCGTCAACACCGTCGTCGCCCTCCAGCTCGCCCCCGAGATGAGCTGGCCCGACGCGATGGGCATGGTCGTCATCGCGGGCATCATCGTCATGCTGATGGTCGTCACCGGGCTGCGCGAACGCGTGATGAACGCCGTACCGAAGTCGCTCCGCAAGGGCATCGCGATCGGCATCGGCCTGTTCATCCTGCTGATCGGCCTGGTCGACTCCGGCTTCGTCTCCCGCATCCCGGACGCCGCGCACACCACGGTGCCGGTGCAGCTCGGCATCGACGGTCACCTCAACGGCTGGCCGATCCTGATCTTCGTCCTCGGCGCGCTGCTCACCCTCGCGCTGATCGTCCGCAAGGTGCCGGGCGCGATCCTGATCTCCATCATCGCCATGACCGTCGTCGCCGTGGTCATCGACGCGGTCGCCGGCCTGCCCTCCGGCGCGTGGGGGCTGACCGTCCCGCAGTGGCCCGGCAACCCGGTCGCCTCCCCCGACTTCGGGCTGATCGGCCAGGTCAGCCTGCTGGGCGGGTTCAGCAAGGTCGGCTTCCTGACCGGCGTCCTGTTCGTCTTCACCGTCCTGCTGTCCTGCTTCTTCGACGCGATGGGCACCATCCTCGGTGTCGGTGACGAGGCGGACCTGATGGACAAGGACGGCCGCCTCCCCGACATCAACAAGGTGCTGTTCATCGACGGCATCGCGGTCGCGGCGGGCGGCGCGACGTCGTCCTCGGCGTCCACCTGCTTCGTGGAGTCCACGGCCGGTGTCGGCGAGGGCGCGCGCACGGGTCTGGCGAGCGTGGTGACCGGGCTGATCTTCACGGTGGCACTGTTCCTGACGCCGCTGGCGACGATGGTCCCCTCGCAGGCCGCCACTCCGGCGCTGCTCGCGGTCGGTTTCCTGATCATCGCGGGCTCGGTGCGGGACATCGACTGGGACGACTTCACCCTGTCGATCCCGGCCTTCCTCGCGATGCTGATCATGCCGTTCACGTACTCGATCACCAACGGCATCGGCGTCGGCTTCATCGCCTTCTGCGTGCTGCGGCTGGCGGCCGGGCGCGGCCGTGACGTGCCGGTGGCGATGTACGCGGTCTCGGCCGTCTTCCTCTTCTACTACGCGATGCCCGCGCTCGGCCTCACCTGATGAGGCCGCCGCGTCCGATGTGACGCGCGCGCAGTCCACCCCTACGGGGCGGATCCGCTTCATGTGACCCGGTCGGCCGGGTCCGCATGACGGGGGTCCGCCCCGTAGAACTTTTCCGTCGCGTCGACGGCCGCCTTGAAGCGTTCGTCGAAATCGTCCCGGACGAGCGTCCGCAGGACATAGTCCTGGACGCTCATGCCGCGTCTGGCCGCGTGCCGGCGGAGCCGGTCGAGCAGCTCACCATCTATGCGCAGGCTGAGCACTGTCGATCCCATGCCATGCAGAGTCGCCGCCCGGAGGGTCTTTTGGCGCGTCTTTGCGTGCCCGACTCACTCGTTCGGGTGATCACTTTCTGGTGACGGCAGGAACCGAGTGGTCTTTAGGGTAGGTAATGAGTTACGCTAACTACCATGCCTGACCTGATCCACGACGGCGAAAGTGCCGCCGCCGTGAGCTCCCTCCGCTCCGCCGTGATGCTGCTGGGCCGTCGACTGAAGCACCAGCGCGTCGACGAGTCCCTGAGCCCTACGGAGATGTCGGTGCTCGCCACCCTCGCCCGCTGTGGCTCGGCCACTCCCGGTGAGCTGGCCCGCAAGGAGCACGTACAGCCCCCGTCGATGACCCGCATCGTCGCGCTGCTGGAAGCCAAGGGCCTGGTCAGACTGGAACCGCACCCCGATGACCGTCGGCAGAAGATGGTGAGCAGGACCGAGCAGGCGCAGGCCATGCTCGTGGAGAGCCGCAGAAAGCGGAACGCCTGGCTCGCCACCCTCGCCGAGGGCCTGGACGAGGACGAGTGGGAGAAGCTGCGGGCCGCCGCGCCCGTACTGGAGAAGCTCGCCCACCTGTGACCCCGGCGGGCGCCCGGAACACGCCGGAGCCGCCCCGCTGCCACATCCCCGTCGGACCGAACGCCGTACACGCCCGAGGAGGCGAACTCTTTTGAGTACGGGATCCGGAGCAGACTCCGCCCCCGCACCGACTTCCACCCACGAGAGCATGACCGGCGGGACCTTCTCGTCGCTGAAGATCCGTAACTACCGCCTGTTCGCCACGGGCGCCGTGATCTCCAACACCGGTACCTGGATGGCACGCATCACCCAGGACTGGCTCGTCCTGAGCCTCACCGGATCCGCCGCGGCCGTCGGCATCACCACGGCCCTCCAGTTCCTTCCGATGCTGCTGTTCGGTCTGTACGGCGGTGTCATCACCGACCGCTTCGCCAAGCGGCGCATCCTGCTGATCAGCCAGGCCGCGCTCGGCCTGTGCGGTCTCGCCCTGGCCGCCCTGACGCTCTCCGGCATCGTCACGGTCTGGCACGTCTACCTCATCGCCTTCCTGCTCGGCATGGTCACCGTCGTCGACAACCCGGCGCGCCAGGCGTTCGTCTCCGAGATGGTCGGCCCGGCGCAGCTCCGTAACGCGGTCAGCCTCAACTCGGCGAACTTCCAGTCCGCCCGGCTGATGGGCCCCGCGGTCGCGGGCGTCCTGATCACCACGGTCGGCAGCGGCTGGGCCTTCCTGTTCAACGGCCTGTCGTTCGGCGCGCCGCTGATCGGGCTGATGATGATGCGCCCGGCCGAGTTCCACGCGTCCATGACCGTCAAGCGCGCCAAGGGCCAGTTGCGCGAGGGTCTGCGCTACGTCTCGGGACGCCCCGAGCTGCTGTGGCCCATCGTCCTGGTCGGGTTCGTGGGCACGTTCGGGTTCAACTTCCCGATCTTCCTGACAGCCTTCGCCGACGACATCTTCGACGGCGGCGCCGGGATGTACTCGTTCTTCAACATCCTGATGGCGTCGGGCTCCCTCGCCGGAGCCCTGCTCGCGGCCCGCCGCCGCTCCTCACGGCTGCGAATGCTGGTGGCCGCGGGCACCGCGTTCGGCCTGCTGGAGATCGCCGCCGCGGTGTCGCCGTCCGTGTGGCTGTTCTCGGTCCTGCTGGTCCCGATCGGCATGATCGGCCTGACGACCAACATCATCGCCAACACCAGCGTCCAGATGGCCGCCGACCCCGAGATGCGGGGCCGGGTGATGAGCCTGTACATGATGGTCTTCGCCGGCGGTACGCCGGTGGGCGCCCCGATCGTGGGCTGGCTCAGCGATGTGTACGGGGTGCGGACGGGCATGATCGTCGGCGGCGCCCTGTCCATGGCCGCCGCGCTCGGCGTAGGCATGGCGCTGGCCCGCATCGGCGGCGTGCGCGTCCAGGTCAACATACGCGCGGGACGCCCCCGCGTACGCTTCGTCGTCCGCGAGGAACTCGCGACGGCAGCCTGAGCGTCCCGTCCGCGTGACGATGCGGCCCTCCTTTCCCCGCGCTGGGAAAGGAGGGCCGTGTGCTTTCAGTCCCGCGGGAAGTCGGCGCTGTCCAGCGTGAGCCCGACGACGGTCGAGGTGAGGTCGACGGGGGTGCCGAAATCCAGGCTCAGCACGCTGCGGTACTCGTCGTCCTTGGGAAGCGTGTGGAGGTGCCATGTGCCGGTGTACGGGTCGGCGATGAGGTACACGGGCACACCCGCGACGGCGTACGTGGCCTTCTTCGGGCCGTAGTCGTTGGCGGCGGTGTC
>DATCWZ010000118.1:0-2613 GCA_036566065.1 Streptomyces sp.
TCGCGCAGCACCCTGAAGTGGTGGGTGGTGGTCGACTTGGAGACCGGGAGATCGAAGCGGGAGCAGGCCAGTTCCTCGGGTTCACAGGCCAGCTGTCGCACGATGCGCAGTCGAATGGGATCGGAGAGCGCGTGCAGCACACCCTCGACGCGGATCTCGTCGCGCCCGGGGTGGGCCAGCACACGGGCGTTGGACGTCACGGTCGCTCCACTTCGTCATGGGGTGACCATTGTAAGGGCTTGTTCGAGAATCGTCGTACTTCAGCGGTTCCGCTCGGCGACGACCAGGCGCGCACGCGGGCTGCCGTCGGGCCGACGGCCGAGGTCGGCAAGCGGCAGCAGCCGTACGGTGAATCCCGTGTCCGCCAGGTCCGCGAGCACATCGGGAAGCCGGAAGGTGCGGTAGTACATGACGAAGGGCGGGCGCCACAGCGCGTTGCGCACCCGCATGGCAACGTCGAAGCCGAGCAGGGACCAGTAGGCCCGCGAGCCAACCTCGGGCGGCGCGCCGACCGGGAAGACGAACCTGCCGCCGGGCCGCAGCGCCCCGTACACCTGCGCGAACAGTACGGGGCGCTCGCGCGGCAGGAAGTGGCCGAACGCGCCCAGGCTCAGCGCCACGTCGAAGACCGGTGCGAAGGGCAGCGCCCGCGCGTCGGCCCGTACCCAGTCGACCGGCGGACCACCGGCCACATCCGGCGCCGTCGACCTAGCGACGGCGAGCATGCCCGCGCTGAAGTCCACGCCGGTGACCCGCTCCCGGCACAGCGCGCGCAGCACGCCCACTCCCGCCCCTGTGCCGCAGCACACGTCAAGCCCCGCGTCGAACGGTCCCAGCGGACGGACCGCCCGGGTGACGGCTTCGAGCACCCGGTCGGGGGTCCGGTAGGGCGTCAGGTCGAATTTCGGGGCGAGCAGGTCGTAGCCGCGCTCGGTCGAGGAGAGCGCCTGGACGGCCAGTTCGCGCAGCGTGGGGCCCTGGTGAGTGAACATCGTGGCTCAGCGTACCGACCGCGCATCGCTGCCCCGGGGCGGACGCAGCGTCAGGCGGCCCGGCTGTACTGCGCGGGCGTGGCCACCTCACCGCCGAGTTCGCGCGCGGCGTCGCGGGCGAAGTACGGGTTGCGCAGCAGTTCCCGGCCGAGCAGGACGGCGTCCGCCCTGCCGTCGACGACGATCTTCTCCGCCTGGACGGGGTCGGTGATCAGTCCGACGGCCGCGACCGGAAGGCCGGTTTCGGTACGGACCCGCTCTGCGAACGGCACCTGATAGCCAGGGCCGACGGGGATGCGGGCCCGGGGTGCCAGCCCGCCGCTCGACACATCCAGCAGATCGACGCCGTGCGCCCGCAGCTCCCGGGCGAAGCGGACGGTGTCGTCCGCGGTCCAGCCGTCGCGCTCGTCGTCCGCGTTCTCGGTCAGCCAGTCGGTGGCGGAGATCCGGAA
Organism: Streptomyces sp.; assembly: GCA_036566065.1. Taxonomy (GTDB): domain Bacteria; phylum Actinomycetota; class Actinomycetes; order Streptomycetales; family Streptomycetaceae; genus Streptomyces. The sequence goes on from DATCWZ010000118.1 coordinate 1,445, forward strand.
GAACAGCGGGAGTTCCCCGGGCCATACCGCCCGTACCGCGTCCACGACCTCCAGGGCGAGGCGAGTGCGGTTCGCGAAGGAGCCGCCGTAGGCGTCGGTACGGCGGTTGGTGTGCGGGGAGAGGAACTGGCCGATCAGATATCCGTGCGCGCCATGGACCTCCGCGACGCGGAAGCCCGCCGTGAGTGCGCGCCGCGCGGCGTCCGCGAACCCGGCGACGACCTGCTGGATCTCGTCGACGGTCAGCTCGGCGGGGACCGTGTGCCCCTCGTCGTACGCCAGCGGGCTCGCGCCAACAGGCTGCCAGCCTTCGCCGCCCGGGGCGTCCACGCCGATCGGGCCGCCGCCGCGCCAGGGCCGGTCGGTCGATGCCTTGCGTCCCGCGTGGGCGAGCTGGATGCCGGGGACGCTTCCCTGAGCGGTGAGGAACGCGGTGATACGGCGCAGCGCTTCCGCCTGCCGGTCGTTCCATATGCCCAGGTCTGCGGGGCTGATCCGGCCCTCGGGGAGGACCGCGGTCGCCTCGATCATGATCAGTCCGGTGCCGCCGGCCGCCCGGGCGCCGTAGTGGGCGAAGTGCCAGTCGTTGGCGGCGCCGGCGTCGGGCCCGGATGCCTCGGCGCTGTACTGGCACATCGGGGACATCCAGATGCGGTTGGGAATGGTCAGCGACCGCAGGACGAAGGGCTCAAGAAGGGCGCTCACGCCGGACTCCGTTTCGACTGATGCTCGGGGTGCGGCGGTCCGCGACGGACCGACCACTAGTACGAGACGTACCGTACTACGAGAACTCTCGAAATACGAAACCCCTCGTACTACCGGCGCTCACACGCCCGTACCGCCTGCCCCATCATCCGCGACGCCGGAGGGTGATGGCGGCGTCGGCGTCGTAGCTCTGAGTCCAGCCGCGACCGCTGCCGGACTTCCAGGCCACCTGGGTGGTGGAGCCCTCGGTCCTGGCGCTCTCCACCGTCATCAGCCGGTGCGCCTCCCTGACATCCCCGCGTCGCAGTTCCCGCGCCGGTACGGTGACGGGCTCGGCCGCATCCGCGCTCTCCGCCTCGTCCGCCGCCAGGGTGAGTGCCGCGGCCAGTTCCCTTGCCGCAGCGGGGGTGCAGGTCCAGGAGGTCTCCGCCGACTGCTCCGCGATCCGGATCCCGACGCGCGGC
>DATCWZ010000101.1:0-5674 GCA_036566065.1 Streptomyces sp.
CGGCACCGAACCGGGCGCGGCCCTGCTACAGCGCGACGAACGTCGCCACCAGCAGGGCCGCGCCCGCGAAGCCGGTGCACCAGGCCGTCCGGGTCAGCCGCAGGCCGCCGCCGATCACCAGCGCCGCCAGCAGCAGCGACCCGCCCAACGGCGCCCAGGCATGCAGGAATCCCGGCAGCCCTGTCCGTACCACCTCATTGGTGCCGGGCTTCACGACGACGGGGAAATGGTCACCCTTCTTCACCGCGACGGACTTCTCGACTGTCACACCCGTCCGCGCGGCCGACATGCTGTCCGGCACGTACGGCCCCGTACAGACCTTCTCGCCGCACCCGGTGACCGTCATCGTGCCGTGCTCACGGCCCTGCGCCAGCACGATGTGGTGCGCGGTGTCCCACGACGTCCATACGCCCGCGAAGAGCACCAGCAGGACGACACAGCCCGCGGCGAACGTACGGCCCTGGGCCAGCAGCCGGTAGGAGGAACTCCGCTTCATGGCTGCCGATCTTTGGCCAGGGCGGCACTCCCGGTCAACTCGGCGCCGGATCAGGCCCGTTCCCGCACACCGATCGGTCCGGGAACCAGCCGGAATGTCAGCAGTTGTACGCCGACTGCGCCCGCTCAAGCCCCTCCGCGAGCAGCGCCTCCACCGAGTCCGCCGCCCGGTCCACGAAATAGCCCAGCTCCTTGCGCTCCGTGGACGAGAAATCCTTCAGCACGAAGTCCGCGACCTGCATCCGCCCAGGCGGCCGGCCGATCCCGAACCGCACCCGGTGATAGTCCGGACCCATCGCCCTGGTCATGGACTTCAGCCCGTTGTGCCCGTTGTCACCGCCGCCCAGCTTCAGCCGCAGCGCCCCGTAACCGATGTCCAGCTCGTCATGGACCGCCACGATGTGGTCAGTGGGCACCTTGTAGAAGTCCCGCAGCGCGGTGACCGGGCCACCCGACAGATTCATGTACGACATCGGCTTGGCCAGAATCACCCGGCGGCTCGCCGGCCCCGGCGGGCCGATGCGCCCCTCGACGACCTGCGCCTGCGCCTTCTGCGCCCGCTTGAACTTCCCGCCGGTCCGCCCGGCCAGCAGGTCCACGACCATGAAGCCGACGTTGTGCCGGTTGGCCGCGTACTCCGGCCCGGGGTTGCCGAGGCCCACGATCAGCCAGGGTTCGGTGGCGTCGGACATCTGCGCTCGGTCTCCTCACGTACGGAAAAAGGGTGTGCGGCCCAGGCAATACGGCGAACGGGGTGGCGGAAACCCCGGGAGGGGAACCGCCACCCCGTCAGTGAACCAGGTGGGGCAGGACTCAGGCCTCGGCGCCCTCGGCCTCGGCGTCCTCCGGAGCCTCCTCGACCTGCGCGGCCACGACCGAGAGAACGACGCTCTCCGGGTCCTCGGCCAGCACCGAGCCGGCGGGCAGCGGGATGTCCTTCGCGAGGATGGAGGCACCCGCGTCGAGACCGGCGACGGACACCGTGACCGACTCCGGGATGTTGGTGGCCTCGGCCTGCACACGCAGAGTGTTCTGCACGTACTCCAGGAGGTTGCCGCCCGGGGCCAGCTCGCCCTCGACGTGCACCGCGATCTCGACGTCGACCTTCTCGCCGCGCTTGACGGTCAGCAGGTCGACGTGCTCGATGTTGCCCTTGATGGCGTTGCGCTGCACGGCCTTCGGGATCACCAGGGCGTTCTTGCCCTCGATCTCCAGGTCGATCAGGACGTTCGCCGTACGCAGCGCCAGCAGAAGCTCGTGGCCCGGCAGCGTGATGTGGACCGGCTCCGCGTTGTGGCCGTAGACGACCGCGGGAACCAGGTGGGCACGGCGGATGCGGCGGGCAGCGCCCTTGCCGAACTCGGTACGGACATCGGCGGCGAGCTTGATCTCAGCCATGAGGCACTCCTCGTATCAGTGACGAAAACAGGACGGTCACCCGGCCCACGACAGGCCTGCTACGAAGAGCGCGCCGATAACGGACAGCCGTACACACAGGTACGGCCTCCCTCGCCGAGCAACGTTTCGAAGTCTACCCGGCCGGGAAGCCGCACCCAAAGTGGATCAGTCGGAGCCGGTCAGTTCTGCTCCTCGAACAGGCTCGTCACCGAACCGTCCTCGAACACCTCGCGCACCGCGCGCGCGATGGTCGGGGCAATCGACAACACCGTGATCTTGTCGAGCGCCAGCTCACCCGGTGTCGGCAGGGTGTCCGTGAACACGAACTCGCTGACCTTGGAATTCTTCAGCCGGTCCGCGGCCGGACCCGACAGCACACCGTGCGTCGCTGTCACTATGACGTCCTCCGCACCGTGCGCGAACAGCGCGTCGGCCGCGGCACAGATCGTCCCGCCGGTGTCGACCATGTCGTCGACCAGGACACAGACCCGGCCCTTGACGTTGCCGACCACCTCGTGAACGCTCACCTGGTTCGGGACGTCCTTGTCGCGGCGCTTGTGCACGATGGCCAGCGGGGCGTTCAGCCGGTCGCACCAACGGTCGGCGACCCGCACCCGGCCGGCGTCCGGCGAGACGATCGTCAGCTTCGAACGGTCGACCTTCCCGCCCACATAGTCAGCGAGAATCCGCAGCGCGAACAGGTGGTCGACCGGGCCGTCGAAGAAGCCCTGGATCTGGTCGGTGTGCAGATCGACGGTCAGTATGCGGTCGGCACCCGCCGTCTTCATCAGGTCGGCCATCAGCCGGGCGGAGATCGGCTCACGGCCGCGGTGCTTCTTGTCCTGACGGGCGTACCCGTAGAACGGCGCGATCACCGTGATCGAACGGGCCGACGCGCGCTTCAGCGCGTCCAGCATGATGAGCTGCTCCATGATCCACTTGTTGATCGGAGCCGTGTGGCTCTGGATCAGAAAGCAGTCCGCGCCGCGGGCGGACTCCCGGAAACGCACGTAGATCTCACCGTTGGCGAAATCGAATGCCTTCGTCGGCACCAGGCCCACACCCAACTGGTGTGCGACCTCCTCGGCCAGCTCGGGGTGGGCGCGGCCGGAGAAGAGCATCAGTTTCTTCTCGCCGGTCGTCTTGATCCCGGTCACAGCGCAGTCTCCTCAGACGTGTTTGTGGCGCCGCACGCACATGCCCCGAGGCGTGACGAGCCAGCCGAAATGGGTGAGCATCTATCACGGTACGCCGAGTCAGGCGCACCTGTTTCCGGTCAGCTTTCGCCGCCGGCTTCCTGCGAGGCCGCCTGGGCGGCCTGCGCCGCCGCGCTGCCCGGACGCTTGCGGGCGACCCAGCCCTCGATATTCCGCTGCTGGCCCCGGGCGACGGCCAGCGAACCGGCGGGTACGTCCTTGGTGATGACCGAGCCGGCCGCGGTGTAGACGCCGTCCCCGACCGTGACAGGCGCCACAAACATATTGTCCGACCCGGTACGGCAGTGGGACCCGATCGTGGTGTGGTGCTTGGTCACGCCGTCGTAGTTCACGAAGACGCTGGCCGCACCGATGTTGGTGTACTCGCCGATCGTGGCGTCGCCGACGTAGCTCAGATGCGGGACCTTGGTGCCCTCGCCGATCGTGGAGTTCTTCATCTCGACGTACGTACCGGCCTTGGACTTCGCCCCGAGCCTGGTCCCGGGCCGCAGATAGGCGAACGGGCCCACCATGGCGCCGGGGCCGATCTCGGCGTGGTCCGCCACGGTGTTGTCGACCCTGGCGCCCGCTTGGACCACGGTGTCGGTGAGCCGGGAGTTGGGGCCGACCTCGGCGTCCTCGCCCAGATGCGTGGTGCCGAGGAGCTGGGTGCCGGGGTGCACGACGGCGTCGCGCTCGTACGTCACGGTCACGTCCATCAGCGTCGACGCCGGGTCCACGATCGTGACACCGGCGAGCATCGCGCGCTCCAGGAGCCGCGCGTTGAACAGCCGGCGGGCCTCGGCCAACTGGAGCCGGTTGTTGATGCCGAGGATCTCGCGGTGGTCAGCGGCGACCGACGCGCCGACGCGGTGGCCGGCCTCGCGCAGGATCGACAGCACATCGGTGAGGTACTCCTCGCCCTGGCTGTTGTCGGTGCGGAGCTTGCCGAGCGCGTCGCCGAGCAGCCGCCCGTCGAACGCGAAGACGCCGGAGTTGATCTCCCGGATGGCGCGCTGGTCCTCGGTGGCGTCCTTGTGTTCGACGATGCCGGTGACGGCGCCGGTGGCCGGGTCGCGGACGATCCGGCCGTAGCCGGTGGAGTCCGGGACCTCGGCGGTCAGGACGGTGACGGCGTTGGAGTCGGCGGTGTGGGTCGCCGCGAGCGCGGCGAGCGTCTCGCCCGAGAGCAGCGGGGTGTCGCCGCAGACGACGATCACGGTGCCGTCGACGGTCCCGCCGAGCTCCTCCATCGCCATCCGCACCGCGTGCCCCGTGCCGTTCTGCTCGGCCTGGTAGGCGGTGCGTACGGGGGTGTCTCCCGCGGTGAGGTGCGCGGTGACCTGCTCACGGGCGTGGCCGACGACGACGACGAGATGCCGGGGGTCGAGCTCACGGGCGGCGGCGACGACATGTCCGACGAGCGAACGCCCGGAGATCTCGTGCAGGACCTTGGGGGTCTTCGACTTCATACGGGTGCCCTCACCCGCTGCGAGGACGACGACGGCCGCCGGGTTGTGGACGCTCACGGATATGCCCTTCGGCTTCGGGTGATGGACACCCGCAGGATACCGGCGGTGTTTTCACACGAAACGCACGCGGGCCCCGACCGTTGGCCGGGGCCCGCGCACCGCAGCTCCCCCACCAGGATTTGAACCTGGACATACAAGACCAAAACTTGTAGTGCTGCCTGATTACACCATGGGGGATCAAAGCGGATATTTCTTCAGCCCGCTCGGCTGGCACCCAATACTATGCCGTACCAAGCACCTTCTACGCGACGATAGAGTTCCGCGCTCTTGGTCACGTAGATGACGAGGCAGCCGCGATATGCCTCGCCGGTGTTCTTGCGTGTGGTTTTCGGGTTGTGCTTCTTGAGCGTTGCCTTCATGAAGTCGGCGCGGGGTACCCCTGTCAGCCCCGACCAGAAGCTTTCGGCCTCCTTCACGTTTGCCGACTCGTGAATGCTGACGCGGAGGTGCAGGCGTTCCTGGGCCACGCCGAGCAGATCGAGCCAGCTCAGGTACACCTTGATCACGTTCGGGTCGCTGTTGATGAAGAGCAGGCTCTCCCGGCGGCTGTACGACTTGTCCTTCATGCCCTCCGCCCAGTAGAGCGTGACCCCGGCGATGAATAGCTCTCGGTCGGAGAGTTCGCCCATGGACTCCTGTGCGATCCGTTTCGTCTCCAATCGTTCCTGGTCCTGGCTGGCGCGCAAGCTGGCCAGCCCCGCGTTCATCCGCGCGAGGCGCTCCTTCTCCGTGTAACGGGGTTCGGGCTTCGGCAGGTCCCGGACCCATAGCGAGATCGAGCTCTTCGAGCACCCCAGCTCCACCTGGATTTGGTCGTAGGTCATCCCCTGCTGCCGCAGTTCCCGCGCCTTGGCGCGCAGGTCGTCCTTCGCTCGGGGGCGCTTCGTCCACTCCGGGGCGGGTTCGCCTCTTAGGAGGCGGTGGAGCATGTCGTTGTTGAAGACCTTCAGCCGGTCCCTGATCTGCCGCACGCTCAGCCCCTCCCTCCGTAGCGCGACCGCCTGCTGTCGGAGCCCTTCGAAGTCCTCGTACTTGCCTGTGGCATGTGTCATA
>DATCWZ010000102.1:0-7467 GCA_036566065.1 Streptomyces sp.
CGCCGCGGGAACCGCGACTCCGGCGAGCAGCAGGCCCGCGGCGAGCACGGCACCCGCCTCCGGGAGCAGCCAGGCGATGAACCCGGCGGCGGTGGTCCCGACGGCCAGCGCGGTCCCGGCCGGCAGCAGCCAGCGCAGCCAGTAGTCCTGCAGGGCGTCCACATCGGCGACGAGCCGGGACAGCAGGTCCCCGCGGCGCGTGGTGCGCAGACCGGCGGGCGCGATGCGTTCCAGCCCCCGGTACACGGCGACCCGCAGCTCGGCGAGCATGGTGAGCACCACGTCGTGGGAGACGAGCCGCTCCGCGTACCGGAAGACGGCCCGGCCGATGCCGAAGGTCCGTGTCGCGGTAACGGCGATCATCAGATAGAGGACGGGGGGATGTTCGGAAGCCCGGGAGATCAGCCATCCGGAGACGGCCATGAGCCCGACGGACGAGCCCATCGCCAGTCCGCCGAGCAGCAGCGCCAGGCCCAGCCTGCCGTGCTGTGCGCCGGCCGCCTCCCTGACCCTGGCCAGTATCCGGCCGGACCCGGCGGCGGTCTCCCTCAGCACCTCCTGCTCCGGTGCGCCGGGAGCCCGGCCCGCCGGTGCGGACGGCCGGGGCCCTGACGTGCGTACGGTGCTGTCCGCTCCGTCCGTCCGCGTACCACCGGGCCCCTGCGCGGCGGGTGCGGGTTCGAGCGTCACCACCCGGTCGGCGACCGACAGGAGCGCCGGGCGGTGCACGACGAGCAGCACGGTCCGCCCCGCCGCCAGTCTCCGTACGGCATCGACGATGCCCGCCTCGGTCTCGCCGTCCAGACCCGCGGTCGGCTCATCGAGCAGCAGCACGGGCCGGTCGGCGAGGAACGCCCTGGCCAGCGCCAGCCGCTGACGCTGGCCCGCGGACAGTCCGGCGCCGTCCTCGCCGAGCGGTGTCCGTATACCGTCCGGCAGTTCCGCCACGAAGTCGTACGCCCCAGCGTCCCGCAGCGCCTGCATGATCGCGTCGTCGCCGGCACCCGGGACCGTCAGCCCGACGTTCTCCGCGATCGTTCCGGCGAAGAGATGCGGACGCTGCGGCACCCAGGCGATTTGCTCGCGCCATCGTTCGGGGGACAGATCGGACAGGTCCGTCCCGCCGACCCGCACCCGTCCCGCATCGGGCGCGCGGAAGCCCAGCACCACATGGAGGAGCGTGGACTTCCCGGCCCCGCTGGGCCCGACCAGGGCAACGGTCTCACCCGGCTCCACCACCAGAGAGGCGGCGTCCAGCGACGACTCGGTCCGGCCGGGGTGCCGGACGGTCACCCCTCGAAGTTCCAGCCGCAGCGACGCCGGGACATCCCGCGTACCGGCGGCCCGGGGCGAGGTCTCGAGGGCGGCGAAAATCTCCTCGGCGGCTGACAGCCCCTCGGCCGCGGCGTGGTACTGCGCCCCCACCTGCCGGACAGGCAGATATGCCTCAGGCGCCAGGATGAGGACCACCAGACCGGTGTAGAGATCGAGCTCGCCGTGGACGAGGCGCATACCGATGGTCACGGCGACCAGGGCCACCGAGAGAGTCGCCAGCAGTTCCAGGGCGAAGGACGACAGGAACGCGATCCGCAGAGTCTTCAGGGTGGCCCGGCGGTACTGCGAGGTGATGGCGCGGATCGACTCGGCCTGGGCCTTGGCACGCCCGAACACCTTCAGCGTCGGCAGCCCGGCGACCACATCGAGGAAGTGGCCGGAGAGCCGTGACAGCAGCCGCCACTGGCGGTCCATCCGGGACTGGGTGGCCCAGCCGATGAGGATCATGAAGAGCGGAATGAGCGGCAGAGTGACGACGATGATCGCGGCCGAGACCCAGTCCTCGGTGACGATCCTGGCCAGCACCGCCACCGGCACCACCACCGCGAGTCCCAGTTGCGGAAGGTACCGCGAGAAGTAGTCGTCGAGCGCGTCGACGCCCCTGGTGGCGAGGGCGACGAGCGACCCGGTGCGCTGTCCGCTCAGCCAGTCAGGGCCGAGATCCGTCGCCCGGTCCATGAGCCGCCCCCGCAGCTCGGACTTGACCGCCGCGCTGGCCCGGTGGGCGGCCAGTTCGGTGAGCCAGTCGACCAGAGCGCGGCCCAGCGCGACCGCGGCGAGCAGGAGCAGCGGTGTACGGAGCGCGGAGACGGTCAGCCCGTGCTCGAATCCGCCCACTACCACTTCTGCGACAAGAGTGGCCTGGGCGATCACCAGCGCCGCCCCGAGAACTCCGAGGAACACCACGGCCGCCAGGAAGAAGCGGGTGGCGCGGGCGTACCGGAGCAGGCGCGGGTCGATCGGTTTCACGTGAAACAGCGCCCCGTTCAGTGCGTATCGGCGATGTGGTGGGTCCCGATGCGCTTGCGGAACACCCAGTACGTCCAGCCCTGGTAGAGCAGCACCACCGGAGTCGCGATGCCCGCACACCACGTCATGATCTTCAGCGTGTACGGGCTGGACGAGGCGTTGGTGACCGTGAGGCTCCAGGCATCGTTCAGCGAGGACGGCATGACGTTCGGGAAGAGCGTCAGGAAGAGCATGGCGACGGCCGCGATGATGGTCAGCCCGGAGAGCGCGAACGACCAGCCCTCACGCCCCACCACGATGGCGGCGACCGCGCCGACCAGTGACAGCACGGCGACGACCAGCGCCGCCAGACTCCAGATGCCGCCGTTCTCGGCCAGCGTCCACAGAAGGAAGACCGAGGAGCACACGGCGGTGACAAGCCCCAGCCAGACCGCCAGCCTGCGCGCCCGCGCCCTGATGTCCCCCACCGTCTTCAGAGCGGCGAAGACAGTGCCGTGGAAGGTGAAGAGAGACAGCGTGACCAGGCCGCCGAGCAGTGCGTACGGGTTGAGCAGGTCCGCGAAACTGCCGACGTACTCCAGATCGGCGTCGATCCGCACGCCGCGCACGATGTTCCCGAAGGCCACGCCCCAGAGCAGTGCCGGGATCAGCGAGGTCCAGAAGATCGCGTGCTCCCAGTTGGTCTGCCACCTCTCCTCCGACCGCTTGGCCCGGAACTCGAAGGCGACCCCGCGCACGATGAGGCAGAACAGGATGACCAGCAGGGGCAGATAGAAGCCGGAGAACAGCGTGGCGTACCACTCGGGGAAGGCGGCGAACGTCGCACCACCCGCGGTGATCAGCCACACCTCGTTGCCGTCCCAGACAGGTCCGATGGTGTTGATCAGGACCCGCCGCTCCGTGCGGTTCCGGGCCAGCAGTTTGGTGAGGATTCCGATCCCGAAGTCGAATCCCTCCAGGAAGAAGTAGCCGGTCCAGAGGACGGCGATGAGCACGAACCAGACGTCGTGGAGTTCCATCTCTCAGTTCCTGCGCTCTCAGTACGAGAAGGCCATCGGCCGGTCGGCGTCCTGGTCATGGCCGCCGATGGTGGTGGGAGGGTTCAGGTCGGCTTCGGTGAGCTCCTGCGGGCCGGCCTTGATGTACTTCAGGAGCAGCTTGATCTCGACCACGGCGAGCACCGCGTAGAGCAGGGTGAGGACCAGGAGCGAGGTGAGGAACTCGCCCTGCGAGACGCCGGGGGAGACCGCGTCCCGGGTCCGGAGCATGCCGTACACGACCCAGGGCTGGCGGCCCATCTCGGTGAAGATCCAGCCCCAGGCATTGGCGAGCAACGGGAAGAGCATGGTCCACAGGGCGACCAGCCAGTAGAGCCCGGTGAATTTCGGACTCAGCGCCGTGTTCCGGAAGAGGACCAGATGCGGTACCTCGTCCTCACCGGTCCGCAGAGCGGCCGGCAGCAGGAACTTCTTGCGGGTAAGCCACAGCCCCAGCAGGCCGAGCCCGAAGGACGCCATGCCGAAGCCGATCATCCAGCGGAAGCTCCAGAAGGCGACCGGGATGTTGGGGCGGTAGTCACCGGGCCCGTACTTCTCCTGCTCCGCCTTGTTGATGTCGTTGATGCCGGGGACGTACGAGTCGACGTCGTCGTTCGCGAGGAAGGACAGCACTCCGGGGACCGACACCTCGACGGTGTTGTGCCCCTTGGCGACATCGCCGACGGCGAAGAGCGAGAAGGGCGCGCCGTGCTGGCCCTCCCACAGGGCCTCGGCTGCGGCCATCTTCATCGGCTGCTGCTTGAACATCACCTTGCCGAGCGTGTCGCCGCTGACCGCGGTGAGCAGTCCGGCGACCACGACGGTGACCAGGCCGAGCCGCAGCGATGTCCGCATCACCGGGATGTGCTTCTTGCGCGCCAGGTGGAAGGCGGCGATGCCCGCCATGAAGGCGCCGCCGACAAGGAAGGCCGCCGCGAGGGTGTGGAAGAGCTGGGCGAGCGCCGTGTTCTGCGTGAGGACCCGCCAGAAGTCGGTGAGCTCGGCCCGGCCGCGTTCTTCGTTGATGCGGAAGCCGACCGGGTGCTGCATCCATGAGTTGGCCGCCAGGATGAAGAAAGCCGAGAGGACCGTCCCGATGGAGACCAGCCAGATGCAGGCGAGGTGGATCTTCCTGGGAAGTTTGTCCCAGCCGAAGATCCACAGCCCGATGAAGGTGGACTCGAAGAAGAACGCGATCAGCGACTCGAAGGCGAGCGGGGCGCCGAAGACATCACCGACGAACCGCGAGTAGTCGGACCAGTTCATACCGAACTGGAACTCTTGGACGATTCCGGTGACGACGCCCATGGCGATATTGATCAGGAAGAGCTTGCCCCAGAACTTGGTGGCTCTGAGGTACTTCTCGTTGTCCGTGCGCACCCAGGCGGTCTGCAGGCCGGCTGTGAGCGCGGCGAGCGAGATCGTCAGGGGGACGAACAGGAAGTGGTAGACGGTGGTGATACCGAACTGCCATCGCGCCAGGGTCTCTGGCGCCAGAGCCAGGTTCACGGCCTCTTCTCCTTGCCTTGCATAGCGCACGCGCACGATCACAGCCGCAGCTCGTCCCTTTAATCCCCCCGATCAGCGGAGAAACGGGACGCGCTTGTGAACGCGTTCACATTCACAAGCATTATGGCTCACTGAGTTTCGACCGAACCGGGCGGGGGTGCGTGCCGGGACGACGGCTGCTACGGCCCCCGAAACCGGACAGCGCTCCCGGCCCACGCACCCCCGGAACACACGGTGGCCCCGGACCTCGCTCATCGAGGTCCGGGGCCACCGCCCGCCTGTCGCGCCGGGCGCCGCTACTCCTGCACGCGGTACTCCCCCGCGGTCTTCAGGAAGATGTCGTTGGCCTCGGTCTCACCGATCGTGACCCGTACGCCCTCGCCCGCGAAAGGCCGCACCATCACACCGGCCCGCTCGCACACCCCGGCGAAGTCGAGCGTACGGTCGCCGAGCCGCAGCCAGACGAAGTTGGCCTGGGACTCCGGAACCGTCCACCCCTGCCGCGTCAGCTCCTCGTACACCCGTGCGCGCTCGCAGACCAGCGAACCGACCCGCCCCAGCAGCTCGTCCTCCGCGCGCAGCGAGGCGACCGCGGCGTCCTGGGCGATCCGGCTGACGCCGAAGGGGACGGCGGTCTTCCGCAGCGCCGCCGCCACCGGCTCGTGAGCCACCGCGAACCCGACGCGCAGTCCTGCCAGGCCGTACGCCTTGGAGAAGGTCCGCAGGACCGCCACATTGGGCCGGTCCCGGTAGATGTCTATGCCGTCCGGCACATCGGTGTCCCGGATGAATTCCCGGTACGCCTCGTCGAGGACCACCAGCACATCGTCCGGGACCCGGTCCAGGAAACGCTCCAGCTCGGCCCGGTGCACCACGGTGCCGGTGGGGTTGTTCGGGTTGCAGACGAAGATCAGCCGCGTCCGGTCGGTGACGGCCCCCGCCATCGCGTCCAGGTCGTGCACATCGCCGCTGGTCAGCGGCACCTTCACCGAGGTGGCTCCGCTGATCTGGGTGATGATCGGATATGCCTCGAAGGAACGCCAGGCGTAGATGACCTCGTCGCCCGGCCCGGACGTGGCCTGAAGAAGCTGCTGCGCCACGCCGACCGACCCGGTGCCGGTGGCCAGGTGCGAGACGGGCACGCCGAAACGGTTCGCCAGCTCGTCCATCAGTCCGGTGCAGGCCATGTCCGGGTAGCGGTTGAAGGTGGCAGCCGCGGCCAGCGCGGCCTCCATCACCCCGGGAAGCGGCGGATACGGGTTCTCGTTGGAGGACAGCTTGTAGGCGACCGGGCCGCCGACAGCCGCCGGCTTGCCCGGCACATAGGCGGGAACGCCGTCCAGCTCGGCGCGCAGCTTGGGGCTCGTCTCGCTCACCGCAGGTCCTCCTCGACCATCTCTACACATCAATGCTGCTCACCTTAAGAGGATTCGGCGCCGCTGCGAATGGCGGGACCGCGGAATCATCCACTGTGCCGGGAAGCGCCGGAATCGGCCAGGGGTGCTACGAGCTCCGACGGGGGGAGCGTCACGCACTCCGACGCGCGCCGGTGGCTCACTCCGTAGCGCGCGTCCCCCGAAGAGGTGAGTTGAGACCTCTTCGAGACATCGGCCCATTGGCAGGTCCACCCGTACCGACACATGACACGCCGACCCGTGACCCCCGAACTACCTTGCTTTTTAAGCCATTTAATGAAAAAGATCTTGCAGAAACGTGCCTGTCAACGGGTGCATATGCGACCGGCCCAACCACCCGTCCGCCCCCTACTATCGGCTCGCCATGACAGCAGCAGGGAAGCACCAGGTGAGCCGGACAGAGACACCCCGGCGCAGCGGCCGGCCGGGCCGGGCGGGCATCCGTGACGTAGCCGCAGCGGCCGGCGTCTCGATCACGACCGTCTCCGACGCGCTCAACGGCAAGGGCAGGCTCCCGGATGCCACCCGCCGCCATGTCCGCGAGGTCGCCGAGCGGCTGGGCTACCGGCCGTCCGCCGCCGCCCGGACCCTCCGTACGGGCAAGTCGGGCCTGATCGGCCTGACCGTCACCACGTACGGGGATGAACCTTTCACCTTCACCGAATTCGCGTACTTCGCCGAAATGGCCAGAGCCGCCACCTCGGCGGCGCTGGCCCGCGGCTACGCCCTGGTCATCCTCCCGGCCACCTCGCGCCACGACGTCTGGTCGAACGTCGCTCTCGACGGCACCGTCGTCATCGACCCGTCCGACCAGGACCCGGTCGTCACCGAACTCGTACGCCAGGGTCTGCCTGTCGTCTCCGACGGCCGTCCGGCCGGAACACTTCCGGTCACCGCCTGGGTCGACAACGATCACGGGGCGGCTGTGCTCGATCTGCTTGACCATCTCGCCGCCGCCGGGGCCCGCCGCATCGGACTGCTGACCGGCACCACGACCGACACGTACACCCGGCTCTCGACCACCGCGTACCTGCACTGGTGCGAGCGCGTGGGCCAGGACCCGGTCTACGAGTCCTATCCCGCGCACGATCCCTGCGCGGGCGCCGTGGCGGCCGACCGGCTGCTGGCCCGTCCGGACCGGCCCGATGCCGTCTACGGGCTGTTCGACCCCAACGGTACGGACCTGCTCGCGGCGGCCCGCC
>DATCWZ010000079.1:0-6133 GCA_036566065.1 Streptomyces sp.
CCCCGGCGTACAGCGTGTCGCCGCCGTTGTCGCCGCTGCCGACGAGCAGCAGGACCCGTGCCCCGTACACCCGGCCATTGCGCCGGAGCACATCGCCGCAGGCCACCGCGAGACCGGCGGCGGCGCGCCGCATCAGCGCGCCCTCGGGCAGTCGTGCCATCAGTGCCCGCTCGGCGGCCCGTACCCTCTCCACGCTGTAAGCGGTTCGCATACGCTCAACCCTCCGCGATCACCACGGCCGACGCCACCCCCGCGTCATGACTGAGCGACACATGCCAGTGCCGTACGCCCAGGGCGTCGGCCCGCGCGGCCACCGTGCCGTACACCCGCAGCCGGGGCCGCCCGCTGTCCTCGACGCACACCTCGGCGTCCGTCCACAGCAGCCCGCCGGGCGCCCCGAGGGACTTGGCCAGGGCCTCCTTGGCGGCGAACCGGGCGGCCAGCGACGCCGTGCCGCGCTGTTCACCACCCGGCAGCAGCAACTCCCGCGCCAGGAAGAGCCGCTCGGCCATCTGGGGCGTACGCTCCAGCGCCGCGCCAAACCGTTCGATTTCCGCCACGTCGATCCCGACCCCGATGATCACGCACTCACCCTCTGCTCCGCTGCTCCGCTATTCCACAGTGACGGACTTCGCCAGATTGCGCGGCTGGTCCACCTCGTTGCCGCGGGCCGTCGCGAGCTCGCAGGCGAAGACCTGCAACGGCACGGTGGCGACCAGCGGCTGAAGCAGCGTAGGCGCAGCGGGGACGGTGATGAGGTGGTCGGCGTAGGCGGCGACCGCCTCGTCGCCCTGCTCGGCGATCACGATGGTGCGGGCGCCACGCGCCCTGATCTCCTGGATGTTCGACACGACCTTGTCGTGGAGGACGGAGCGCCCGCGCGGCGACGGCGCGATGACGACGACCGGCATGTCCTGTTCGATCAGGGCGATCGGGCCGTGCTTGAGCTCGCCGGCGGCGAACCCTTCGGCGTGCATGTACGCGAGTTCCTTGAGCTTCAGCGCGCCTTCGAGGGCGACCGGGTAGCCGACGTGCCTGCCCAGGAAGAGCACGGTGTCCTTGTGCGCGAGGGAACGCGCCAGCGCGCGTACGGGTTCCATGGTCCGCAGGACCCGCTCGACCTGACGGGGCACCTCGGAGAGCTGTCGTACGACCGTACGGATCTCGTCGCCCCATTTCGTGCCCCGGATCTGCCCGAGGTACAGGGCCACCAGATAGCAGGCGACGAGCTGGGTCAGGAACGCCTTCGTGGAGGCGACGGCGACCTCGGGACCGGCGTGGGTGTAGAGCACGGCGTCGGACTCGCGGGGGATGGTGGAGCCGTTGGTGTTGCAGATGGCCAGCACCTTCGCGCCCTGCTCGCGGGCATGCCGCAGGGCCATCAGCGTGTCCATGGTCTCGCCGGACTGCGAGATGGCGACGACGAGGGTGCGCTGGTCGAGGATCGGGTCGCGGTAGCGGAACTCGCTGGCGAGTTCGGTCTCGCAGGGCAGCCGGGTCCAGTGCTCGATGGCGTACTTCGCGATCATCCCGGCGTGGAAGGCGGTCCCGCAGGCGACGATGACGACCTTGTCGACCTCCCGGAGCACGCCGGGCGGGATGCGTACCTCGTCGAGGTGGAGCGAACCCGTGGCGTCGATCCGGCCGAGGAGGGTGTCGGCAACGGCCTTCGGCTGCTCCGCGATCTCCTTGAGCATGAAGGAGGCGTAGCCGCCCTTCTCGGCGGCCGAGGCGTCCCAGTCCACGTGGTACGCGCGCACATCGGCGGGCCCGCCGTCGAAGCGGGTGACGGTGACGGCGTCCCCGCGCAGCTCCACCACCTGGTCCTGGCCCAGCTCGATCGCGGACCGGGTGTGCGCGATGAAGGCGGCCACATCGGAGGCCAGGAACAGCTCGCCGTCCCCGGTCCCCACGACAAGCGGCGAGTTCCGCCGGGCGCCGACCACCGCGTCGGGTTCGTCCGCGTGTACGGCGACGAGGGTGAAGGCGCCCTCCAGCCGACGGCACACCTGCCGCATGGCCTCGGCGAGGTCACCCGTGGAGGAGTAGGCCTCGGCCAGCAGATGGGCCACGACCTCGGTGTCGGTGTCGGACACCAGTTCGTGGCCCCGCTCGGCCAGCTCGGCGCGCAGGGCGGCGAAGTTCTCGATGATCCCGTTGTGTACGACGGCGACGCGGCCCGCGTTGTCGAGGTGGGGGTGCGCGTTGATGTCGGTCGGCCCGCCGTGGGTGGCCCAGCGGGTGTGCCCGATCCCGGCGTTCCCGGCGGGCAGGGGCCGCTCGACCAGCTCCTTCTCCAGATTGAGGAGCTTGCCCGCCTTCTTCGCCGCGGCGAGACCGCCGTCCGCGAGTACGGCGATGCCCGCCGAGTCGTAGCCCCGGTATTCAAGGCGCTTCAGCCCTGCGACGACGATGTCCTGCGCCGACCGCCCACCGACGTATCCCACGATTCCGCACATATCGGCAGCCTAAGGCCCAGAGCCTGTGCAGGGGCGGTCGGCGGCGGCCCACCGTTGCGCCGAATGTGTCTGACTGACTGTCGGCCGGGGCTGCTAACCTGCGCCTTCACTTCGTACGCACATCACATGAGTTCTTTTCTGGAGGGCCGGGCGTGAGCTTTTCCGTGTCTGTGCTGTCGCCTCCCCCGGGCGCGGCACCTGTGCGCACCGGCCCCCGTCCGGCCGCCTGAACCGGCACCCCACCCGGCTCCCACCGCCCCGCTCTCTTTTCCGCAGATCACGTCCGCTCCGAGGACTGTCATGTCTTACACCGCACCCCCGATACGCGCGGAGTTCGATCCGTGCGTCAACTTCCCCTATCTGGCCGGCCTGCGCACGGCCGTGGAGAACAACGACTGGGCGGCGACCCAGGCGTACTTCGACTCCCTGGAGCACGACGACGACCGGGCCTTCGCCGCGGGTGTCGTCAATCGCGTCAGCGGCTGCGAGGGCTTCCTGGAGCGGGTCGTCGCCGCGCAGCCCGGCTCCGCACTGGCCCGCACCCTGCTCGCCGGGCGCTACATCAGCATCGGCTGGGAAATCCGCAGCGCCGCCCGCGCCCAACACGTCTCGCGGGACCAGTTCCGGCAGTTCCACGACTGGCTGCGGCGCGCGGAGCGACTGCTGATCGACGTATGCGCCGAGCATCCCGTCTACCCGCTGGCCTGGACCGCCCGGCTGAACACCGCCCGGGGACTGCAGCTCGGCCAGAGCGAAGCCAGGCGGCGCTACGACCGGCTGGCCGAGCACCACCCGCACCACATCCACGGGCAGGTCCTGCTGCTCCAGCAGTTGTGCCCGAAATGGAGCGGGAGCTGGGAGGCGGCCTACGAGTTCGCCCGCGCCTGTCTGGCGTCGGCGCCCCCCGGCAGCCACGCGGGCCGGCTGATCGCCGAGGTGCACATCGAGCACTGGCTGGAGGACGGCCACAAGGACCACCTCCGCTCGCCCGAGGTCCGGGACGAGATCCTGGCCGCCGCCGCGGTGTCCGTACAGCATCCGGACTACCGGCCCGGGTTCCGCTGGATCGGTGACTACAGCGACATCGCGGGGGCGCTCAGCATGGGCGGCCACTACCGCGAGGCCGCGCCGTTCTTCCGCGCGCTGGGCGACAAGGCGTCCGAGTCGCCGTGGGACTACTTCGGCGACGCGCAGGCCGAATTCCACAAGCACCGCAGAACCGCACTCGAGAACGGCTGAGCCGATGTCCCAGGAAACCCCAGAACGCTCGGCCGCCCCCGTCTTCTTCCCAGCCCCCGGCCTCAACATCCGCCGGACCGAGGTCAACGGCATCCGCACGGTGCTGGCACCGGCTCCCGGCCCGGTCACGGCCGGGCTCTTCTTCCGGGTCGGCGTCGCCGACGAGACCCTCGCCACCACCGGCATCACCCACCTCGTCGAACACCTCGCCCTGCACCGCCACGGCCTGTCCGACCTGCACTACAACGGCGCCACCGCCGCCACGTACACCCTCTTCCATGTCACCGGCACACCCGGGGAGGTCGTCACCTACCTCAACGGCGTCTGCGAGGCGCTGCGCGACCTGCCGGTGGAACGGCTGGAGACCGAGCGCGAGATCCTGCGCACCGAGTCGGCGGGCCGCAGCCGCGGGCCCAACCACCAACTGCCGCTGTGGCGTTACGGAGCACAGGGCTACGGCCTCACCAGCTACACCGAGCACGGCACCTGGCACCTGGGCGCCGACGCCGTACGCGACTGGGCCCGCACGCGCTTCACCCGCGACAACGCGGTGCTGTGGATCACCGGCGACACGGTGCCCGAGGGCCTCGACCTCACACTTCCGGCGGGCATCCCGCAGCCGCTTCCCGCGGCGAGCTCGGCGCTCCCCGTCACTCCCGCGTACATCACCGGCGAGAGCGGCGGTGTCGTCCTGGACGGCATCGTCCGGCGCTCGACGGCCGCCACGCTCTTCGCCGAGGTGCTGAGCCGCGCCCTGTTCACGGACCTGCGCCAGAAGGGCGGCTACTCCTACGTCGCCGAGGCCGGCTACAGCCCGCGCGACAACGACTTCGCGACCATCACCGCGTTCGCCGACGCGCTGCCGCAGAAGCAGGACGCGGTGGTCGGCGGCGTCATCGACGTACTGGCCCGGATGAGGGCGGGCACCATCGAGCGGTCCGAACTCGACTCGGCGCGCGCCAAGCTCCTCAAGGCGTACGACGACCCGGACATCGACAGCGCCCAGCTCCCCTCGTACGCCCTGAACCTGCTGACGGGCCACCGCCACCTCACGCCCGACGAGCACCGGGCCGAACTGGCCGCCGTCACCCTCGCCGACCTGCGCGACGTCGCCCGCGAGCTGTACTCCACGGCGCTGCTCCAGGTCCCCGGCCGGGGCGCCGACTGGGCGGGCTTCACCGAGGCCCCGCAGTGGTCCACCGGGACCGTCATGACCGCGGGCAGCCGCCACCGCTCCCTGGAGAGCGACTCCGTCCTCCTGACGGTCTCCCCCGACGCGGTCAGCCTGTCCACAGCCGACGGCCCGGTGATCATCCGGTACGACGCCTGTGCGGCCCTGCTCGTCCACCCGGACGGCGCCCGCCACCTGACGGGCCTGGACGGCTTCCAGATCCGCGTCGAGCCCACGCTCTACCAGGACCTCACTCCGGAACGCATAGCCGTCATCGACGCGGCGGTCCCGCCCGCCGCGGTCGTCCGAATGCCACCCCGCGCCCCGGACCGCATCCCCCACCCACGCCCGCGCCCCGCCAACAACGCCCCGGCCGGACCGCCCCGTTCCAAGGCGGCCCGGCTGACCCTGACAATCTTCATCTGGCTGTCCGGCATCGCGACCACGATCTGGGGCCTGATAGCCGCCATGGCAACGGTCCTGGAACTGGACGAACCCCACCCGGACCCATACGTGATCATCCCGATCTGGATCCTGCTCGCCCCGCTACTGGCCCTCCTGCTGATCCTGCGCAGAACCCGCAACAAGCGCCCGGCCTGACCGAGTAAGTAGGAGCGGCTCAAAGTATGAGCCGCTCCTACTTAAGAGTTTCACTGAAAGCCCCACACCACTCGCCGGGCGCGAGAACAATCACGCCGCATGAGCATCGACTACCGCAAGCGGCCCAAAGCACCTGCGGCCGGCGTCGGCCTGGAACAGATCACCGACAGCGCCCCCGGCCTCGTCAGCCTCTACAAAACCGCCGCCGTCTCCCTGACCAAACACCAGGTCAGCGGCCAACGGGCCGCCGTCTACCTCGTCCTGGACCGCTCCGGCAGCATGCGCCCCTACTACCGCGACGGCTCGGTGCAACACCTGGCCGAACAGACCCTCGCACTGGCCGCCCACCTCGACGACGACGGAGTTGTACCCGTCATCTTCTTCTCCACCGGTATCGACGGCACCGCCGAGATCAGTCTCGATGCCTACCGGGACCGCATCAACCCGCTGCACGAGTCGATGGGACACATGGGCCGCACCAACTACCACGTGGCCATGCAGGCCGTCATCGACCACTACCAATCGTGCGGCGCCACCGACCCGGCGCTCGTCATCTTCCAGACCGACGGCTCCCCCACCTCCAAAACAGCGGCGGAACACGTCCTGTGCACAGCGGCGAAGCTGCCGATCTTCTGGCAGTTCATCGGCTTCGGCTACGACGACT
>DATCWZ010000155.1:0-5887 GCA_036566065.1 Streptomyces sp.
GACGGTTTCGGCTTCAGTTGGCCGGCCTCGTTCCCGATGGCACGGATCGACCAGATCATGGTGCGGGGCGTGGAACCCCTCTCCTCCTGGACCCTCCCCGCCACGGACAGCGACCACCTCCCCATCGCCGCCCGCCTCCAGTTCTGACCGGCGCCTCAGCCAGCGGCCCGGACCGGCGCCGGCGCCCTGTTGCGAACTGCCGATGTCACTGGGTCCGCGTACCTTTTCGGTTGACCGCCCGACCGGGTGGTGACGGAAGGATGAGACATGGAGTCGATCGGGGACGCCCGGCTGGCGGCCAGGCCTGAGGCCGCCTGGTACCTCGATACGGTGTTCACGCCCGGGGAGCACGTGGGGACGGTGTACGACGATCCGACAACGCCTGTCGTGGTCACGGGGATTGAGGAGGTGACCACCATTCGCATTCCCAGCGGCCGTCTTGTCGTGGACGCGCCCTGGCATGACCACGAGGCCTGGGAGTACGAGCGAGGACTGCCGACGAGTTCCCCACGGGAGTTGGCGGTGCGAATTCCCCCAGGTACCTACCGGGTGGAGATTGCGTGGACGGCGGGGCCGTACGAGTTCTTCGGGGAGCACTGCGACGGTGTTGAGTGCGCCGCGACCCGCCTGTGCGTCAGTGACGACCCCGTGGTCGGGTGGGAGATGGGCCTGGGTGTCGACGATGACATCGCCCGGCTTAAGCCGGGTGAGAAGATCGGCTTTAGCTCCGACGCCAATGTGGGCTGCTTCGCCGATGCCGGCGCGTGGGCTGCCTTGGCCGCGCCGTTTCGCGCGTATGTGGGCGGCTGGCCGGTGCCTCGCGAATCCGAACAGCTCTCCGGCTGGTGCGAGCGGGTAACCGACGAGTCGCAACAAGCCGATCTGGTCACGTTCATTGCGGAGTCGGGCGGCGTCGTCTGGCTGGGCCGCACCAAGACCGGCGACGTGGCCGCGATCGTCGTAACCAGCGGCATGCCCGGGGCCACGGCCTGACTTGGCCCCACCGGATCAGCCGGTCGCCGCATCCGCCCCCCCCGGTCGCGGGAGGCGGATGACGTGGCCCGGAGCGAAGTGCGCTGACCGATGCACGGTGGCGTGGGCCGGGGCTGTCAGCTCAACTCGCGCCAGCGGTTGGTGATCGGCAGGCGGCGGTCCTTGCCGAAGCCCTTCGGGGAGATCTTCGTGCCCGGCGGGTACTGCCGCCGCTTGTACTCCGCCGTGTCCACCATCCGCAGCGTCTTCGCCACCAGTTCCGCGTCGAACCCGGCCGCGACGATCTTGTCCAGGCCCTGGTCGCGGTCGACGTACATCTCCAGGATCCGGTCCAGTACGTCGTAGTCCGGCAGCGAGTCCGTGTCCACCTGGCCCGGCCGCAGCTCGGCGCTGGGCGGCTTGGTGATGGATGCCTCCGGGATCGGCGGGGTCTGGCCTCGCTCCTCGGCGGCGCGGTTGCGCCACTTCGCGAGGCGGAAGACCGACGTCTTGTACACGTCCTTGATCGGCCCGTACGCCCCGACGGAGTCCCCGTACAGCGTGGAGTAACCGACCGCCAGCTCGGACTTGTTGCCCGGCGCGAGCACGATCTGGCCCTCCTGGTTGGAGATGGCCATCAGCATCGTGCCGCGCAGCCGCGACTGGAGGTTCTCCTCGGCGAGACCGGTCAGCCCCAGCGAGCCCATGTACGCGTCGAACATCGGCTCGATCGGTACGGTGCGGAAGTTGAGCCCGGTACGCCGCGCCAGCTCGGCCGCGTCACCCTTGGAGTGGTCCGAGGAGTACTTCGACGGCATCGAGACCCCGTACACCTGCTGCGCGCCCAGCGCGTCGCACGCGATGGCCGCGACCAGGGCCGAGTCGATGCCGCCCGAGAGCCCGATCAGCACAGTGCTGAAACCGTTCTTCGCGGCATACGCGCGCAGGCCCACGACCAGCGCCGAGTACAGCTCCTCGTCGTCGTCGAGCCGCTCCGCGTACCCTCCGGCCAGCTCCGGCTCGTACGCCGGGAGCGGCTTCTCGGAGAGCACCACATGGTCGATCCGCAGCCCGTCGTCCACCACCCCGGCCGGAGGCTCGGCGGCGGCTGCGGGCAGGTCCAGGTCGATGATCACGCTGCCCTCGGCGAACTGCGGGGCCCGGGCGATCACCTCGCCCTCCTTGTCGACGACGATCGAGTCGCCGTCGAAGACCAGTTCGTCCTGCCCGCCGATCATCGCCAGATAGGCGGTGGTGCAGCCGGCCTCGCGGGCGCGCCTGCGGACCAGTTCGAGCCGGGTGTCGTCCTTGTCCCGCTCGTACGGCGATGCGTTGATCGACAGCAGCAGCCCCGCCCCGGCGGACCGGGTGGCCGGCACGCGCCCGCCGTCCTGCCAGAGGTCCTCGCAGATCGCGAGCGCCACATCGATGCCGTGCACCCGTACGACCGGCATCGAGTCGCCCGGCACGAAGTACCGGAACTCGTCGAAGACCCCGTAGTTGGGCAGGTGGTGCTTGGCGAAGTTGAGCGCGACCCGTCCCTGGTGCAGCACCGCGGCGGCGTTGCGCGGGGAGCCCGCGGGCTGCCCGTAGCGCACCGCGGGGTGCTCGGAGCGGTCGAGGTAGCCGACGACGACCGGCAGTTCGCCGTAGCCCTCGTCGGCGAGACGGGCGGCCAGCGCGAGCAGCGCGCCCCGCGACGCCTCGACGAAGGACGACCGCAGGGCCAGGTCCTCTACGGGATATCCGGTCAGTACCATCTCGGGGAACGCCACCAGATGGGCGCCCTGCTCGGCGGCGTGCCGGGTCCAGTGGACGATCGCATCGGCGTTGCCGGCGAGATCGCCGACGGTCGAATCGATCTGATTCAGTGCGAGACGTAGTTGAGGCACGTCGCCCAGTGTAATCGTCTTTCTGACGCGATATCCTGGCGGGCCCACCCGGTCACTTCAGGTAGCCGAGGACCGTCATCATGCCCGACGTCGCGTGGTAGGTGTTGTGGCAGTGCAGCATCCACAGCCCCGGGTTGTCCGCGTCGAAGTCCACCGTCAGCGTGCGCTTCGGCAGGGCCGCCGCGGTGTCCTTGCGGGCCCCGAGGGCCGTCCCCTTGCTCGCCCCGGCTCCCGCCAGCGCGAACGTGTGTCCGTGCAGATGGATCGGGTGCCACATCGACGTGCTGTTGTGGAACACCAGCCGGACCCGTTCCCCCTCCTCGACCGGACGCCGGACCAGCGGGTCGTACGGCTGTCCGTCGAAGGCCCAGTCGTAGGCGGCCATCGACCCAGTGAGCTCCACCTGGATCGTCCGGTCGGGCTCGCGCTCCCGCAGTGCGACAGACTCGTCCGGGGCCAGCTTGTTCGCCGTGATCAGCTTCCCGTCCAGTTCCTTGGGCCGTACGGAGGGGGCGGGCGCCGCCCCCGGGGCCGTCCGCAGCACGGCGAGGGCCGACGCCTTCTTGCCCTCGGCCAGCGCGGTCAGCGGGAACACCCCGTCCCCGGCGGTGACCAGCACGTCGTACCGCTCGCCCATGCCGAGCAGCAGCGCGTCCGCCGCGGTGTGCCGGACCGGATAGCCGTCCGTGTGGGTGACGGTCATCTGGTGGCCGCCCAGCGCGATACGGAACGCGGTGTCTCCGCCCGCGTTGACGATGCGCAGCCGGATGCGGTCGCCGGGGCGGGCGTCGAAGTACGAAGGGGCCTGCGGGACACGCCCGTTGATGAGGTAGTACGGGTAGGCGACATCGCCCGCGTGTCCGCCGAGCAGATCGCTGATGGCGCCCGACGTCCTGCGCGGCGGTCCGGCCGGGGCGCTGGTGGCAGGCACCGGGCCCATGGAGTGCCCGCCGTCCTCGTGGTCCATGGCGCCGTCGTGGTCCATGCCGCCGTCGGGCGGGGCCTGGCCGTCCTTGCCCTTGCGGAGCTCGGCGAGCACCGAGTCCGGGGTGGAGCCGTCCACCCCGTCGAGCCAGTCGTCGAGGACGACGACCCACTCCTTGTCGTACGAGAGAGGCTCGTGCGGGTCGTCGACGATCAGCGGCGCGTACAGCCCGCGGTCCTGCTGGACGCCCGAGTGCGGATGGAACCAGTACGTCCCCGGGTGCGCCACCGTGAACCGGTACGCGAAGTCCGCGCCCGGCTCGATCGGCCGCTGGGTCAGCCCCGGGACACCGTCCATGTCGTTGCGGACGGCGAGCCCGTGCCAGTGCATCGATGTCGAGCGCGGCAGATGGTTGGCGAGGGTGAGCGCCAGGGTGTCGCCCGCGGTGACGCGCACCAGGTTGCCGGGCAGCTTGCCCTCGTACGCCCACGAGGGCACCGTCACTCCTCCGCCCAGGTCCAGCCGGCCCGGTGTCGCGGTGAGCGAGACCTTCCTTACGGAACCGGAGCCCGAGGCGGAACGCCGCTCGGCCTCGGCGGCGGCGACCGCTGGGTCTTCGGGGGAGACGAAGCGGTCGGCGACCTGTGCCCCGGCCGGGCTGATCGCGGGCGTATCGCTGGCACAGGCGGCCAGAACCCCCGTACCGGCCAGAGCGATGCCGGTGCCGAGCACGGCGCGTCGTGTGGGCTGGTGTGCCATGGCTGGGTGCACCTCACGGTGGGGTCGAGTCGTGCGCTGGACGGGGCAGCAGCCGTCCGCACGCCGCACTCCTCGTCCCGGACGTGCTCCGGACCCTACCCCCGGCGGGTATGCGTTCCCGGTGACGACACCCCGGACGCGGGACGTCCCCGGCGGACGGCGGCGGGCCCCGGTGCCTCCTGATGGGAGGGGCCGGGGCCCGCGACGGGGGAATCGGGTGCGGAGGTGGGGGGAAGTGGGTTAGCTGCGGGAGTAGACCTGCTCCACCCAGCCCGCGATCTGCTCGTCGGTCAGGTGCCGCGCCAGATCGGCCTCGCTGATCATCCCGATCAGCGTCTTGTTCTCGACCACCGGGAGCCGGCGGATCTGGTGCCGCTTCATCTCCTCCAGCACCGCGTCCACATCGGCGTCCGCGTCGATCCAGCGCGGCGTGCCCTGCGCGAGCTCACCCGCCGTCATCTGCGACGGGTTGTGGCCCCTGGCCACGCAGCCGATGACGATGTCGCGGTCCGTGAGGATGCCGACCATCCTGTCCCGCCCGCCGTTGGCGGAGATGGGCAGCGCGCCCACGTTGTGCTCGTGCATCAGTTGCGCGGCGCGGTCGAGCGTCTCGTGGGCCGGGATCCACTGGGCCCCGGTGTGCATGATGTCTTTCGCGGTGGTCATCAGGTTTCCTCCTGCGTGCCGGCTGCGGCACTCCGGTACGGCCCCGAGCGCATCCATCGTCCCGAGGCGGTCCGGGGCACGCGACCGCTGTAGCCCATTCGGGTGAGTGCCCGGATTCGTACGCCTCAGGGGCGGGGCTTCGCTCCTCGCGCCGCGAGCATGTCCGCCATCAGGTCCAGCTCGGACTGCTGCGCCTCGACCATGCCCTGCGCCAGCCGCTTCTCGACCGGTACGGTGCACAGCTCGGCGCAGCCGCGGGCCATGGCGACACCGCCCTTGTGGTGGTCGGTCATGAGCTGGAGAAAGAGAATCTCGGCCTGCTTGCCGCGCGTGGTACGCAGGCGGCCGAGCTCGGTGCGGGTAGCCATGCCGGGCATGAGGGCGCCGTCATGGGCCCGGAAGCCGGGCGCGTGGGCGCTGGGCGATGCGTCCATCCCCGCCATGCCGTCCATGTTGTCCATGGAATGCCCCGCGTGCCCGGCGGTCATCCACCCCATCGGCTGCTGCCCGGCGGGTGTCGTCTTCGGCAGCTCCCACAGGTCCAGCCAGCCCAGCATCATGCCGCGCTGGCCCGCCTGCGTGTTGGCGATGTCGTACGCCAGCCGGCGCACGTCCTCGTCCCCGGTCAGGTCGCGCACGATGAACGACATCTCCACGGCCTGCTGATGGTGTA
>DATCWZ010000074.1:0-4727 GCA_036566065.1 Streptomyces sp.
ACGCAGCGCCGGACAGCCGACCGCGCACGGGGTCCTCCAGGTGATCACCGTCGTCGTCGCGGCGCAGCTCGCCGCCGCCGTGCCCCATGCCGTACGCGGCGGCGGGCCCGGGCCCGACCAGGTGGCCCGCCGGATCCTCACCGTGGCCTTCGCCGCCGTCTGTTTCCAGCCACTGTCCCATTCGGGGCAGACCGCGCGCTGGTTCGGCCAGAGGCCGTCCTTCGCGCTCTTCCTGCTCCTGCTGCTCGTCCTGACGGCCCTGTGCGACGCCGTGCTCGCCGCGCTGCTGCTGCGGTCGCGCTCCCTTCCCCACGGCCTCAGGAGCAGGGGCGGCACCCCCGTCCCGTACGGTCCCCTGCTGCGTGACGAGCTCCGCGCCCTCACCGGCATCGGCTCCGCCGTCTGCGCGACCGGCGCGGTGATGGCGCTCGGCGTCGCGGTCGCCGGCCTGTGGGCGCTGCCCGTCGTCTGCGTCCCGCTGCTGCTCACCCAGGTCTCCTTCCGGCGCTGCACCGCGGTCCGCACCACCTACCGGCAGACCATCAGCTCGCTGGCCCGCGCCACGGAGATCGCCGGGTACACCCCGCACGGGCACGCCCGCCGGGTGGCCGGGCTGTCCACCGCCGTCGGACGTGAGCTGGGCATTTCCGGGCCCGATCTGACCGTCCTGGAGTACGCGGCACTGATGCACGACATCGGGCAGCTCTCCCTCGTCGACCCGGTGTGCGACGGGGCGACCGTCCTGCTCCCGGCCGCCGAGCAGCGCAGGATCGCGCTGCTGGGCGGGGCGGTGGTACGCAGGACCGGGGTGGACACCGAGGTCGCCGTCGTGGTCGAGCGGCAGGCCGACCCGTACCGCGAGCAGCCGCTGGCCGCCCGGATCGTCCGCGCGGTCAACGCGTACGACGAGCTGTGCGGGCAGAGCGCCGGCGGGGCGCTCGGCGCCCTGGAACAACTGAGGCTGGGGACCGGCCGCGACTACCAGCCGCAGGTCGTCGAGGCGCTGGCCAGAGTCCTGGCGCGCGGCGGTCTTACGTCGCTCCTGCCTGGGTAACCCATGGGTAATGAGCGAGCGTCCGGCCGGGCATGGTTGGATGCGAAGGAGAGCGCAAAAAGAGGGTGTCCAGTCGGGACAGGCGGGAATCGTGAGGATCTTCGGGAAGGTACGGCATCGGCCCTCCGCCTCGTGGCGGCAGGCCACGGACCGCGCGTTCACGCTGATCGGCGACGGCCGGTACGAGGACGCGGGGGCCCTGCTGACACGCGCGGCGGACCTGGAACCCTGGCTCTCCGAGTCCTGGTTCAATCTGGCGCTGCTGCACAAGTTCCGGCACGACTGGGAGCAGGCCAGAGCGGCGGGCCTGCGGGCCGTCGCCCTGCTGGACCGGGAATCCGGCGCGCCCGACTGGTGGAACGTCGGCATCGCGGCCACCGCGCTGCAGGACTGGCCGCTGGCCCGCCGGGCCTGGCAGGCGTACGGGCTGGAGGTCCCCGGCAGCGGCCCGCACGGCGCGGCGGCGAACAGCGAGCCCACCGGGATGGAGCTGGGCAGCGCGGCCGTGCGGCTCTCCCCGGAAGGCGAGGCCGAGGTCGTCTGGGGCCGCAGGCTCGACCCGGCCCGGATGGAGGTGCTCTCGATCCCGTTGCCCTCGTCCGGGCGGCGCTGGGGCGAGGTCGTGCTGCACGACGGCGTGCCGAACGGCGAGCGGATCACGGCCGCCGGGCCCTCCTACCCCGTGTTCGACGAGATCGAGCTGTGGGCGCCCTCTCCCGTACCCACCTGGGTGGTGCTGCTCGAAGCGGCCACCGAGGCGGACCGGGACGCACTGGAGGAACTGGCGTCCGATGCCGGGTTCGCCGCGGAGGACTGGTCGTCCTCGGTGCGGCTGCTGTGCCGGTCCTGCTCGGAGAGCCGGATGGAGAGCGACGAGGGCGAGGGCGAGCATCTGGACCCGCACGACCACAGCGAGCCGGGCCACCCGGGTCCGCTGGGCCACCGGACGGCGGGTGACCTCTGGGTGCCCGAGCGCGAGTGCGGGCTCGCCGCCCCGGCCGGACTGGTGCGCGGGCTGCTGGACGGCTGGGTCGCGGACAGCCCGGACAGCCGCGAATGGCGGGATCTGGAAGAAGTCTGCTGACCGGTGCCCGTAGGCTGTACGGGCACCGGTTCCGGTGCGGTTCCCACCGGTTTCGGGTTTCGCAGGAAGGCGTACGGCGGACATGTCGCAGCAGGAGACGGACGAGCAGGTCAGGGTGGACGACGAGGGCTTCCTCGTGGACACCGAGGACTGCGAAGCGCGTGAGGCGGCGCACCGTGAACGCGGCACGTCCCGTCCGATCACGGTCGTGGGCAACCCGGTGCTGCACAAGGAGTGCCAGGACGTCACGGAGTTCGGCGACGAGCTGGGCCGGCTGATCGACGACATGTTCGCCAGCCAGCGCACGGCGGAGGGCGTGGGCCTCGCCGCCAACCAGATCGGCGTGGACCTCAAGGTCTTCGTCTACGACTGCGGAGACGACGACGGCGTACGGCACGTCGGCGCGATCTGCAACCCGGTGCTGGAGGAGCTGCCGCCGGCGCAGCGCGTACTCGACGAGTCCAACGAGGGCTGCCTCTCCGTCCCGACGGCCTACGCGGCGCTCGCCCGCCCCGACTACGCGGTGGTGCGCGGCCAGGACGCCCGGGGCAACCGGATCAGGGTGCGGGGCACCGGCTACTTCGCGCGCTGCCTCCAGCACGAGACGGACCACCTGCACGGCTACCTGTACATCGACCGGCTCTCGAAGCGGGACCGCAAGGACGCGCTGCGGCAGATGGCCGAGGGCACGTCGCGCTACCCGACCGTGCCGAACGACTGATCGGGACCGCTTCGCGGAGAGGGCCCGGGCCCTCCCCGCAACGAACGAACGAGCGGACGAGCGAACGGTTTAGAAGTCGTCGTCGAAGCCGACGGTCCCCTCCACCGCGATCTGGTAGGCCGACGGGCGGCGCTCGAAGAAGTTCGTCAGCTCCTGGACCCCCTGCAGCTCCATGAACGAGAACGGGTTCCCGGAGCCGTAGAGCGGCGGAAAGCCGAGCCGGACCAGCCGCTGGTCGGCGACGCACTCCAGATACTGGCGCATCGAATCGGTGTTCATCCCGGGCAGGCCGTCGCCGCACAGATCGCGGCCGAACTGCAGTTCCGCCTCGACTGCCTCCTTCAGCATGTCGGTGACCTGCTGGCGCAGTTCGTCGTCGAACAGTTCGGGCTCTTCCCTGCGGACGGTGTCCACGACATCGAACGCGAAGTCCATGTGCATGGTCTCGTCGCGGAAGACCCAGTTCGTTCCCGTGGCGAGCCCATGCAGCAGACCGCGGGAACGGAACCAGTAGACGTAGGCGAACGCCCCGTAGAAGAACAGCCCTTCGATACAGGCCGCGAAGCAGATCAGATTCAGCAGGAAGCGGCGCCGGTCGGCCTTCGTCCCCAGCCGGTCGATCGTCTCCACCGAATTCATCCAGCGGAAGCAGAAACGCGCCTTCTCGCGGATCGACGGGATCTCCTCGACCGCGTCGAAGGCCGCCGCACGGTCGACCGGGTCCGGCAGATACGTGTCGAGCAGCGTCAGATAGAACTGCACGTGCACCGCCTCCTCGAACAGTTGCCGCGACAGATACAGCCGCGCCTCCGGGGAGTTGATGTGCTTGTACAGCGTCAGGACGAGGTTGTTGGAGACGATCGAGTCACCGGTCGCGAAGAAGGCGATCAGCCGGCCGATCATGTGCTGCTCGGCGGGGGACAGCTTGGCGAGGTCGGCGACATCGGAGTGCAGATCGACCTCCTCGACCGTCCAGGTGTTCTTGATGGCGTCGCGGTAGCGCTCGTAGAAGCCGGGATACCGCATGGGACGCAGAGTCAGTTCGAAGCCCGGGTCGAGCAGGTTGGACGCGTCGGTGGTCATTACTGGCATGCCTCGCAGGAGTCGGGGTTTTCGAGAGAACAGGCGATCGCACCGGGATCCGGTGCCGGTCGCGCGGACAGGCCCGCGGCAGGGCGGGCGATCCGGGTCGCCGGGCGGGAACGCAGGTAGTAGGTCGTCTTGATGCCCTGCTTCCAGGCGTACGCGTACATCGAGGAGAGCTTCCCGATCGTCGGCGTCTCCAGGAACAGGTTCAGCGACTGGCTCTGGTCGAGGAACGGCGTACGCGCCGCCGCCATGTCGATCAGTGCGCGCTGCGGGATCTCCCAGGCCGTGCGGAACAGATTCCGCACCTCTTCGGGGATCCAGGTGAAGCCCTGCACAGAGCCTCTCGCCTCGCGCAGCGCCTCACGCGTCCGCGCGTCCCAGACGCCGAGCCCCTTCAGCTCGTCCACCAGATAGGTGTTGACCTGGAGGAACTCTCCGCTGAGCGTCTCGCGCTTGAAGAGATTGGAGACCTGCGGCTCGATGCACTCGTACACACCGGCGATCGAGGCGATCGTCGCCGTGGGCGCGACGGCGAGCAGCAGCGCGTTGCGCATCCCGCTCCGCGCGATCCGTTCGCGCAGTGCCTGCCAGCGCTCCGGCC
Source organism: Streptomyces sp. (assembly GCA_036566065.1). Taxonomy (GTDB): domain Bacteria; phylum Actinomycetota; class Actinomycetes; order Streptomycetales; family Streptomycetaceae; genus Streptomyces. The sequence continues at coordinate 4,550 of DATCWZ010000074.1, forward strand.
AGTTCAGCCCGGCGTCGTAGTGGTCGGGGTGCAGCACACCGCGCGCGGTACGCGTCTTTGACCAGGCGGGCAGCGGGCCGGACCGCTCGGCGAGGGCGCAGGACGCCTCGTACGCCGCGAGCATGATCCGCTCGGCGATCTTCGTGGACAGCGCGCGTGCCGCGGGCGAGTCGAACGG